>SKIC01000131.1 GCA_007116685.1 Balneolales bacterium | reverse complement strand
TTAGCTATTTGAGCAGCAAGGTCGTATCCGATAATCGGATTCAATGCCGTTACCAAAATAGGGTTCATCCCCACGCGCTCAGCGATGTCTTCTTTTTTCACGATGATTCCGCTAACTGAATTACGTGCAAAATTCTTAGCAGCAGCAGCCAACAGACTGATACTTTGATTTAGGTTGTAAGCCACAACCGGTAGCATCACATTCAATTCAAAATTACCGGATTGCCCTGCGATAGTGATGGTAGCATCATTACCGATTACCTGAGCAGCAACCATAGCCACAGATTCCTCAATTACAGGATTTACTTTGCCCGGCATAATTGATGAACCAGGTTGCAATGCTTTCAATTGAACTTCACCCAAGCCTCCATTTGGCCCGGAATTCATCCAGCGCAAATCGTTAGCCATTTTCAAAAATCCTACAGCGATAGTTTTCAACTGTCCGGATAATTCAACCGGAGCATCAACCGTAGCCTGAGCTTCGAAATGGTTTTCAGCTTCAACGAAAGTAAGTCCGGTTAAATCAGATAAACGCTCAGCGAATTTTGCACCGAAATCATGATGCGTGTTGATACCTGTACCAACAGCAGTTCCACCTTGAGGCAATTCATATACTCTAGTCATCGAAGAAGCCACTCGCTCCAGCCCTAAAGTCAATTGACGCTGATAGCCACTAAATTGCTGCTTTATAGTAATAGGCATGGCATCCATCAAGTGCGTGCGTCCGGTTTTAACAACATCCGCATACTCTTCGCCTTTTTTCTCAAAAGCTGAAATCAATTCTTCCAAACCCGGCTCGAGTTGCTCTCTAACCAATAGGGCAGCAGAAACACGTATTGCGGTAGGAATCACATCGTTTGAACTTTGACCAAAGTTTACGTGATCGTTTGGATGAACTTTTAAGTCTTTACCGGCTTCCACAGCAAGCTCATTGGCTCTTTTTGCTATAATTTCATTGGCATTCATATTGGTTGAAGTACCAGATCCGGTTTGGAAAATATCAATCGGAAAATGTTCGTCAAACTTGCCTTCAGCTACTTCAGCGGAAGCCTTGCTGATGACATCGGCAATATCCTTATCCAACATGCCTAATTCTTTGTTGGCTTCAGCGCATGCTTGTTTGATAAGTGCCAGGGCTTTGATGAAACCACTGTCAAATCCTATCCCACTAACGGGAAAATTTTCAACAGCGCGCTGGGTTTGTGCTCCGTAATATGCATTTTTGGGGACTTTAACTTCACCCATGGAGTCTTTTTCTATTCTGAATTCACTCATTGTCTTGTGTATTCCTTTATCGGTTTATCAATAGATTACTGTGGGATTATATCCCTTAATTTCTTTATTCAATTTCCACTTTAATAATAAATCAGAGAACGGAAATAATTCCGTGATGCCTTTTAGTACATCGTTTCAATTTACGGGAAATCATGTTCATTTTCTAATATTAGTATATCGATATGCGATTTTCGAGAGATATTTTTCCACATAATATGAGCACAGATTAATCTCAATCATTACAAACAAAAAAACCCCAAGAAATGGTATAAACTCATCGCTTGGGGTTTTACTTACATCTAGATTTCTACAACTCAGAAATCTAGCAACCTTTGTATGCCGGAACGGATATCCTTGTCGTTTGGCAACACATAATCTTCAAGTGGTGCTGCAAATGGAATCGGGGCAAACTTTGCAGCCACTCTTCCAACCGGAGCATCCAAATGCGAGAACGCTTTGTCTGCTATTTGAGCAGAAATCTCAGAGCCTAGTCCGATAAATTCCTGATCTTCATACAGTACAAGCACCCTGTTGGTTTTTGCAACTGATTCCAGAATGGTTTCAGAATCCAATGGGAGAAGTGAGCGTAAATCGATTACTTCAATTTCAACACCCTCTTTTGCATATTCTTTTGCTGCATTTAAAGCTTTTTGTACCAATCCACCATAAGTTACGATGGTCAAATCGCTACCTTCACGCAAGATTTTGGCCTTACCAAAAGGCACTAAATAATCAGCATCGGGTTCCGGTCTGCGTGCGAATCCCTGTCGATATAAAGCTTTATGCTCTAAGAATAAGACTGGATCGTCGCAACGAATTGCTGTTTTTAGTAAACCTTTGGCATCTGCAGCGTTGCTTGGCATTACAATTCTGAAACCAGGAATATGACCGAAAATAGCTTCAATATTTTGGCTATGGCATAAACCACCGTGAATGTATCCACCAATCGGAACTCTGATAACCATTCCACAAGAGAATTGGTTATTTGAACGGTAGCGCAAGGTTGGCACCTGATTTTTCAACTGTTGCATTGCAGGCCAGATATAATCACCAAATTGAATTTCGATGACTGGTTTATAGCCTTGCAATGCTAGACCGCAGGCAGTTCCTACAATAGAGGCTTCCGCAATAGGTGCATTATAACAGCGATCGTAGCCAAAGCGATCTGTGAGACCACGAGTAGCGGTAAACACGCCTCCTTTACCACCAGCAACATCTTCACCGAAAACGATGACTTTTTCATCACGCTCCATTTCTTCAGCCATGGCATGATTAATAGCATCAACGATTACGATTGGCTCACCGGATGGTTCACTTTTCTCATATTCGAAATCCAAAGGTTCTTCAGATAACACATATTTTAATGCGTCTTCCGGAGCTGGATCATCCTGCTCTAAGCACCATTTGGTTTCATCATCAACAAAGTCTTTGACTTCATCTTTTAGTAAATCTAGCTCGGTTTCTGTGGCATATCCCGCATCAATTAACTTTTCAGCTAGTTTTTTGATAGGGTCATGCTCTTTATCAGTTTCTAATTCTTCTTCTGTTCTGTATTTACGATGATCATCTGAAGAAGAGTGAGGTAATAATCGTACAACGTGAGCATGGATTAAAGTAGGTCCATCACCGTTTCTGGCACGCTCAACAGCTTTTTCCATAGCCGCGTAGGAATGGAAAAAGTCTGTACCATCAACTTCGAAAATTTCAAGATTATCAAAACCACTTACGGTTTTAGAAATGCTTGCATGGCTGGTTTGATCTTTTACGGGAACAGAGATAGCATACTTGTTATCCTGAACAACTATGATTGCCGGAGCTTTGTCTCTACAAGCCCAGTTCATCATTTCGAAGAAGGAGCCTTCTGAAGTACCGCCATCTCCGGAAGAAATATAGACTACTTCATCTTTACCGAGTTTCTTAGCACCTTGAGCTGTACCTAAGCCCGGCAAAAAGTTTGCTCCAAGTGCACTCGAAACGGATACTACTCTTTTTTCACGATTATTAAAGTGAGAAGGCATCTGGCGACCACCGGATAGATCAGTCACTTTACTTAAGTGTGCTGAAAGTAATTCACGAGCGGTGAGTCCCATCCCCAAAGAGAAAGCCATATCACGATAATAAGGGAAACTCCAGTCTTTACCTTCCTCCATAGCCATAGCTGCAGCTAATTGAATAGCTTCATGCCCTGAACCTCCGATATGAAAGAATCCGCGTCCCTGCTTTAGTAGCAGCAACATTTTATCATCAAGCCTGCGAGAGATTAACATGTTTCTGTAAACCTGTTTTAACTCATCTGCGGAGAATTTTTTGATAGATGCAGACCTAATTTTATACGCGCTTCCAGAAGGCACAAGAGAAGCCGTTTTTTTTCTGGTTTTTACACTCATTACCTTTAAAAATTCATTAATAATTAGAACAAATATCCGCTCAAATATCTGGTGTTAAGAAACGGAATTCAGGCTTCAGAAACAAATACTGCGATGTTAAATCTGTTGTAAAAAACGGCAAAAATGAGTTTTAATAGGCAATTTCACGCTCATACATGCGGTATTTGGAACTTTGCTTTCCACCTATTTTTGAAACAACCGTTATTATCTCTTTGTTCGTTTCCAGCAACCATCCCATCTCTGAATAATCGAACCCTCTTGGCAAGCCATTATCTACAGCTTCTTTGATTAATAAAACGTCAATACCCCTTCTCTGATATTCAGGTACAATACCCATTAAAGCAGTTCTGATACCATGCACTTTTCGTTTGTGATATAATAATTTCATCCACCCTGTTGGAAACAATTTACCATCAGGAACGTGTTTAATCGCATCATTCAAATCGGGCAGGGATATAGAAAAGCCTACAGGCTTACCATCTACTTCTGCTATATGGGCGAAGTCAGTATCAATCACAAGCTTTAATGCTTTGGCAAGATGGTCCATCTCATCAATGCTGACATTATTTAATCCCCAATTCTTAGCCCATGCTCTGTTGAATAAATCATGAATTATTTTAACCTCAGATTTGAATTTTTTGAGGTTAACTTTTCGAATATTGAGGTTAGGCAAACGGCTCCGTACAATTTTTTCAGCTCTCTCAGTTCTCTCTTTGTTGAGGGACTTTGCTTCAACTCTATACATCAATAAGTCCATTGCCTGAGTATAACCAACGGATTGAATGAGTTCATCATAATATGGCTTATTATAAGCCATCATAAAGGCGGGCTGAGATTCAAAACCTTCAATCATAACCCCAATTTCATCCAAATAAGTAGGGCTAACAGGGCCTATAACCTTTGTCACTTTCTTCTGCCTGAGCCAATCTTCAGCAACCCTAAAGAGTAATGATGCTACGTTCTTGTTATCAATACATTCAAAAAAACCAAAATAACCGTGATTTACTTTATTGAAATCATTGTATTGGGGGTTGTATATAGCAGCAATGCGGCCGGCTGGTTTACCATTATGCTCAGCAAGGAATAAGGCCATTTCACCCTGCTTAAAGAATGGGTTCTTCTTAGGGCTCAATAACTCTTTGACCATTATTCTAAGTGGCGGAACCCAGACAGGATTATCTGAATAGAAATCATAAGGAAACTGAATAAACTCTTTCAGTTCCTCTTTAGTACTGACATATTTTACACCCTGAAGGTCAGGTTGCTTATCAGACTTCGATGAGGGAATGGCCGTTTCTGTCAATGATTCCGTGTTTAATTCCAACTTTTCTAAATGCTTCTAAAATTGCATCCAAATGCTCGTTGGTATGAGTTGCCATGTAACTTGTTCTAACCAAAGACTGTCCTTTTGGTACGGCTGGTGGAATTACAGCATTAACGTAAACACCCTCTTCGTAGAGATCTTTCCAAAAAGTGAAACAATTCATCATATCACCAATAACCACAGGAATAATCGGTGTTTCACTCGTCCAAACGTCAAATCCAAGATCTTTCAGACCATTTCGCATATAAAGCGAAATTTCTTCCAATCTTTTCATGTTTTTAACCCCATCATAATTTTTTAATACATGCTCTTTTTGTTTAATTTCCATTTCTCTAAGTTTTTCTTCATTTATTAGCAACTCCAGTGCATATTTGGCGTAAACTTCT
>SKIC01000267.1 GCA_007116685.1 Balneolales bacterium | reverse complement strand
CGATTCCCTTTTTCTGATATTCAGGACGAAGATATTGAAGTGAGTGATTCTGAAATCAGAAACTTCTACAGAGCTAACCAGGATATGTTCAAGCGTGAAAAAACGTGGAGATTCTCTTACGTTACTTTCTCAAAAGACGCTACAGCAGACGATACGCTTCGTACAATGAATCGTCTGAGAGACTTTCAGGATGAGTTTGCTCAAACACAACGTGATTCTATCTATTTAGTTCAAAGACGTTCTGAGACCAATTATTTCACCAATTTCTTAAGTCCAAACGATGTTCGCCCAGAGCATCTAGTAGCTTTCGATCTTGAGCCCGGTCAAGTATCAGACCCATTTGCTTTTGGAAGCAAAGTACACATGGTGAAATTGCTCGAAGCTCGTCCTGCCGGTGCAAATTACACTCGTGCACGTCAAATCGTACTCCGTGGCGGAGAAGATGTTCGTGCGGAAAATCTCCAACTTGCTGAGTCTTTGATGGCTCAGCTTCGTGATGGCTCTGCTTCATTTGGAACCTTGGCCAGAGTGCAATCAACCGACCGTTCTTCCGCAAATCGTGGTGGCGAACTTGGTTTTCTATCCAGAGATGATCGCGATGCTGCGATTACAACCCCCTTGTTCAATGCTTCCGTTGGTAGCCTTGTAGGACCGATTGTTCACAATAATCAAATCTTCATTTTTGAAGTTACAGGTAGAACAAATCGCGATGTGCGTTTTGCTGATTTGAGCCGAACCGTAGAAGCGGATGCTATGGAAACTGTTGAGCGTCAGGCGTCGGAAGCAGATGACTTTGCATTCTTTGCCCGTGAAGACGGATTTGAGAATGAAGCTGAGCGTGCCGGTTTAGAAGTAATGGAAGCAGTTGCGACAGCAGGGAATCCATTTATTTCCGGATTGGGACAAAGCCAAATCATTCTTAACAATCTTGAGAATATGCGTCGTGGCAGAATCTCGGACGTAATTGAAACCGATGACTTCTTCATCGTTTTAAGAGTAGATAATATCACTGATGCCGGTGTTCGTCCTCTTGATGACGTTCGTCAGCAGATTGAGCCATTGGTTCGTTCTGAAAAGCGTCGTCAAGTAATGGAGCAACGTGTTGCTTCTCTTAGAGATCAATACAGTGATTTAGATGCACTTGCAGAATCACAAGACAAAACAGTCAGATCGGTTTCAAGTTTGAGAATGAATGCAACTAATATCTCCGGTGCCGGACGTGAGCCCATCGTTGTTGGTGCTGCTTTTGGTTTAACTGAAGGGCAATTATCCAATCCTGTCGTTGGTGATAATGCGGTATTTTTACTCGTTGTGGATCAAAGAACTATGGCAGACCCTTCAGAAATGAGTAGTGCTGATCGCCGCCAGATTGCGGACAGATTACAACAATCACGCAGCCAGGCTTTTGGCGCAGTATGGGTTGATCGTCTCAAAGACGGAGCACGAATCAGAGATCATAGACGATTACACACTCAACTGTAATCAAGCTATTAATTCTCTTGTGAATTTCACGAAAGGCAGAACTTGTTTCTGCCTTTTTTGTTACCATATATAGATATGGCAAATTCTGTAAAGTCTGATGAATATTACATGCAGCGTGCTCTGCAATTAGCAGAGAAGGGCAGAGGATATGTAGCCCCAAATCCTCTGGTAGGTTGTGTGATTGTAAATCAGGAAGGTGTTATCGTTGGAGAGGGGTTTCATGAGAGATATGGCGAAGCTCACGCTGAAGTAAATGCCGTTAATAGTGTTGAAGATTCTTCTGAATTACTTAATGCCACTGTTTATATAACTCTTGAACCTTGCGCTCATCAAGGTAAAACGCCACCTTGTGCGAATATGTTGGCAGGCTTACCTGTAAAAAGAGTTGTTTATGCTTTGGGAGATCCAAATCCCAAAGTAAATGGTAAGGGCGAGCAGATTCTGCGAGATGCCGGCAAAATTGTAAGCAAAGGTGTACTCGAAAATGAGGCAAAACTACAGAATGAATTTTTCCTCTATCATATAACAACCGGCAAACCATTTATAACTCTAAAGATTGCCCAAACTCTGGATGGATACACCGCGGCATTGGATGGAACTTCACAATGGATTACCGGAAAACCAGCACGTGAGATGGTACATTTGTGGCGCTCTCAATATGATGCGGTAATGATTGGCAGAAATACAGCTCTGGAAGATAATCCCAAACTAACAGTTAGGCACGTTGAGGGGCGAAATCCGCTTAGAATCGTGATAGATGGACAATTCAGTTTGCCAAGAAATCTGCACTTGTTCTCCGACCAACATGAGGAAAAAACGATAGTAATCACTCATAATACCTCTAAAGCCAGGGAAGAATCTGACCCTGTACTTTCTTTATTGGATCAGGATTACTTCAGAGGCCGAACTGTTCTTGTTGGGAAACGTGAGAGTCATTCTGATTTGAGAGAAGCAATTATCAAACTTGGGAAAATGGGAATTTCCTCAGTGTTAGTGGAAGCAGGGAATAACCTTGCTACAGCACTATTGAGTCAGAATCTGGTTGATAAACTTCACATTTTTACGGCGCCCAAATTGCTGGGTTCCGGAACCAGAAGTGTAAGCCATATTGGAATAGAACGAATTAATGAAATGATTTCATTACATAAAGTGGAATGGAATCAAGTTGGTGATGACATGCTTTGCACCGCTTATCTTTAAAAATGGAATAAATATGTTTAATGGAATAGTTGAAGACACCGGAATCGTAAAAGAAATCAGAAAACTTGAGGGAAATGGACTTGAATTCGATATCTCATGGTCTAAATCTTCCGAGTTAGGTATTGATGATAGTATTGCAATCAATGGAGCCTGCCAGACGGTAGTACATAAAACCGACGATTATTTTACTGTACAAGCTGTTGAAGAAACCCTAAGAAAGACAAACTTTGGTGAGTTTAAGATAGATGATTATGTGAATTTGGAACGTTCACTGACACTTAATGCCAGAATGGATGGCCACATGGTTCAGGGTCATGTAGATACAACGGCAGAAATTCTTAACCTGGATAAAGAAGGTACAAATTGGCTGATCAGAATTGCCTTGGATTCGTCTTTCAAAAATCTGGTGGTAGGCAGAGGAAGTATTACTTTAGATGGAATTAGTTTAACTGTAGCTAGAGACGAAGGTGATTCCTTTGTTGTAGCAATTATACCTTATACGTATGAGCATACCGTTTTGAAGTATAGAAATCCAGGAGACTTGGTAAACGTCGAATTTGATGTCATTGGAAAATATGTCATCAAATACATGGAAAATCTAAACAATTAGAACCCACGACCAATTGGGCTGGAGCTTCGTTCCAGATTGTTGAGGCCAGGCAGTTTTTGGAATAAACTGTGCATTTGTGAGTCCCTTAGACGTAAGGTAAACATGTAAAATTGGAAATCACCGAAGGGATTCCATTCAAACATTAAGTCCCAGCAATGCAGATTTCTTGTTACGTTAAATCGAGTTGGTGTTAACTCTCCTTGAATAAAATCATAACCAAGACTTGTACCCACATTCCATTCTGGCGTTAGCCTTACTCGAATATTTTGAGCGTTTAAAATCGCTCGTTGTGTAACTTCGTTATTGAAACCAATTCTCCAATCATAATTAAACGATAAAGAGAAAGACCAGGGCGCTCTTAACGGTTCTATCGGAGCACGGTTAAACGTGGCATCTATCGTACGGAACATGGACTGGTCAAAAGGATCGTAATATCTCGGGAAGTGCGCTGTGCTTTGCGTGAATTGAGGCATACCACCAGAACCTCCCTGAAACGTACTTGAAGCTGTCAGAGTAAAATTAGTTAGACGTAAGAAGCCATTATTTTCTTCCCATAAATACTGATCAATTCGGGCACCATTATCATCCGTATCGTAAAAACTAAAATTCGCACTGGCGTTTAAGCGGATATTCTGATAGACCGTTGATGAAATTCTGGTATTTAAATCACTTAACTTAAACTGTTCGGCGGCAAAATTATAACTCAGGCTGGCACTAAGGTTGTCGATGATTCTAAGATTTTGCTCACTTCGTTCTCCGGTGCTGTCTCTTCGCACAACTTTTGCCTCAAAAATATTATTTAAACTCAGAGAGATGGCTTGTTGCTCTCCTCTTGATGGTCCCCCAATCACCGAGCCCTGGAAAATACTGTAAATTTGCTCCGGCTGACCTTCGGGCAATCCTTCAACACTTCTGTAAAAGCCCCAGAATTCATCACCAAAGTCCGGAGAATAGGAGTAGCTGAGCGAAGGACGAAACGTATGACGAAAAGCCTCTACACGGCCAATTTGAGTTTGTGCAATACCATATAGTGTGGTGCTTAAGCTTAAGCCGGTTGAGAAATCTCGGGCGGCAGCAAATCCCGGAACAGATTCTTCTTCAACTCGTTCTGTTTCCTCATTATAAAACCTTCGAATGGTTTCTGGGTACCAATACTCAACAAAGTTTGTATTAGTGCTCAAGTTCACGAATTGACTGGAAAGCAGTTGGGTGCTCATATCCATTCTTTGACGGAAACCATAGTTAATGTGGCGTGTATTTCCGGTGGTTTCGCGATACAAGTTAGGGTTGGTTAGCACATCAAAAAAACCGGGAGCATCATCCAAATCGATAGGTGGGGTGTAAGAAAATTGCGACTGGAAAGCGTTGCTGTAATTAATATTCAGAGTTTCGTACCAACGTTGCTGCCCTCTTTGTCCTGTAGTACTGAATGGCGTAAACCTCCGACTTGAAAAATTGATGTTCGGACCGCTTAAGGTGGTAGAATTATTCGCAAAATTCTGATTGACTCTGGAGCTTACCGAAAGATTGAATCGACTTTCCGGGTCCCTGTAAGAATAGCTTAGATTTGAACCCGTGGTTACTTCTGCACGATCTTCGATGTCGTAAGAATTTCGGCGATAAAACTCTGAGGTTCGGAGGTTAATATTTACGCCAAAATTAGAATATGGACTAACTTGCTGGGAGTGACTCACATTAAGGCTACGCTGAATACTTTGCGTGTAATCCGGATCGGTGGGTTCCATGCCTTGGTCACGAGAATAGCCAAATCCAATATTTCCATTATATCGGTTGACCACACGATAGTCGGTTCGAGCATTAAAAAAATAGGTGCCGCTGGTAAATACATCCACAGAAGCACGACCGGTTAGGTGATCATTGAAATATTGAAACCACCCAAAGTTTTGTAAACCTAATCCTCTACCGAAATCATCCTGGAAAACATACGTTGGTTCTAATAAACCGGATCTTCGGCGTTCAACTCCTGAAGGAATAAGCCCAAAAGGAAAAATAATTGGGTATGGAATATCGAGAATATAGAGCCGTGCGCGTGTAAAGAAAACTTCATCTTCATCCACAACTTTCATTCTGTTTGCCAGAATATAATAATGGGGATGATCTAGTTCGCAAGTTGAATAACGCCCGTCTTCTACAAAAATAACGTGCGGAGCTGTTCTTTTTACCTGATCTCCCAATAAATTTCCTTGATCAATAGAAATACGGGCTACATCAAATTTACCTTTGTCGGTTTCGTAGTTGTAGAGAATTCTTCGGCTTCGAATTACATCATCACCACGGGATAGCCTGGGTTCTGATAAGGTATCACCCGGAGTAATAGTCTGGGCACTCATCAGATTCATATTCAGGTCTAGGCTAATTCTTCCGGCTTCGAGTTGCCCTTTCGGGTGCTCTACCCGGGCATTTCCAAACAATTCAGCTTTACGTTCTCCGGCGAAAGAAAAAGTCAGAGAGTCCGAAGCAAAAAAGTGCACGGGATCTTTATTTCCAGTGTCTTGAGCAAAAACCGAACTGCCGGACAAGTAGAAAAATATAATCCCTATAAGCAGATGCAGCCTGATATGTGTATTAGAACTACTGGCTGCCACCATACATATCAGGAATCTAACGCGGTTTCCATACCTAAACTTGCGGCACCTAATAAAGCAGCATCATTCCCCAGATCTTCATAAATAATTTCGAAATCAGTTCGCATTGGAGGTAACAAACGCTCAAGCGCCGTGCAGTGAGCTGTTTCCAGAATGTATTTACCGGCTTTGGCAACGCCACCGGAAACGATGATTTTCCGAATATCCAGGATGTGTATGTAATTTGTGATAGCTACTCCAAGTTTTTCACCGGCTTCAGCTAAAATATCAATGGCAAGTCTGTTTCCTTTTTCAGCTGCTTCAAACAAAGCTAACGGGTCAAGTTTTTCAGGATTGTCTGAGAACATCGAATAAAGCTCATTATCTCTATTATCAGAAATAACATCCCAGGCATGAGTACTAAGGAAGCGTTGGCCTAAGTATGCTTCAATACCACCAATTGCCGGGCTATTGCTTTTGGCTCCATTATAATCAATAGATACATGGCCAAGTTCAGCGGCACCTCCGGTCGCTCCTCTGAAAAGATCGCGATTGTAGATTATCCCACCGCCAACTCCGGTTCCCAGAGTTACCATAATGAAATGATCAAAATTCTTACCTGCACCAAATCGGGAGGAGCCTAAAGCGGCTAGATTTGCGTCATTTTCGACTCTGGTGTGCCAGCCTGTTCTTTCTTCAAGCTCTTTGGCTACGTGAACTTCTTCCCAGCCGGGCAAATTTGGTGGATGCGAAACAGTAGTTCTGTCCAGTGAGATTACTCCGGGAGCACCAATCCCAATCCCCAATATCTTTTCAGGCTCAAAATCTTTTGATACACGTTTTGCAATAGTAGCAAGTTGTGTTAGAACGTGTTCCAATCCCTGATCAGCATTGGTTGGAGTACTGGCTTTTTCAATAATTCCTTTTTCACTGTGTACTAAAGCGGCTTTGATATTTGTGCCACCCAAATCTATCCCAATAGCGTATTTATCCATTTTAATCTTTTCTTAATCTGTAAACAGTTTCTCCGGGTTTTCTCATACCATAATCTTCCCTTGCAATACGTTCTATTAACTCTGGATTATCTTCGAGTTTTTGGATTTTGGCATTAAGGGTTTCCGTTTCGGAGCTGAGTCGTTTGGTTTCCTCAATTAAAAAGTCTCTTTCTTTTTGAAGTTGATAGCGTGCAAGCAAGCTATAAGTATCCAAAAAAGTAAACCAAACCAATAAAAAACCTATGGCAATGCTAAATAGAAATGATTTTCTCCATCGTAGAGGGTTTAGTAGCCGTAAGTTCATTTAGTTAAAATTGGTTCAAAGAAAATAATCTGCAAAATAGCGGTTTTTGTATATTTTTAACAATGAGAATACGTATCAAAGACAGGTTTAGCTTTAACATGAGTTTCAGACAGGCAAGTAGATTTGTAATCTTGCTTTTGATACTGTTTGTATCGAAGCCGGTATTTGCAGCTTATCCCGATTCAAGCACTGTAGAATGGATTAGAGCCTATTTTAATATGCCCGCAGACTACACCTATGCGTTTGAAGGAAATGAAGCAAGAGATTCATGGGATTTGGTTTCTACACTCACTAACCGAATTGATTCCGCAAAATACAGTGTGGATTTAGCCATATATGATTTGCAAAATTTGCGAGTGGCACATTCTTTAGTGGCAGCAAAAGAACGTGGGATTCGGGTTAGAGTGGCTACCGATCACGGAAACCGAACAAGAGTACCTCGCCATAATGAACCCATGTGGCAAACCCTGAGAGAAGGTGGCATAATAAGTATTGATGATGCGGGAACAGTGTACTGGCCGGACGGACGGATTGAAGAATTACCGCAACGGCTTCCAAATGCCGGGGCACATATGCACCACAAATTTGCCGTAATTGATGCAGAAAGTGCAGATCCCAACGATCATTATGTCTGGATGGGGTCGATGAACCTAACCTATACCGGACCATGGAATACGAATATGACCATGGTGATAAAAGACAATGAAGTTACAGCTGCTTACTTAGAAGAATTTGAGTTTTTATGGGGGAGTTCCGGACCTGAGCCAAATCCCAGAAGGGCAAGATTTCATCGTGATAAGCCGAACGTAAGCCAGAATAAGTTTTGGGTAGGAGATACGTTTGTGGAATTGTATTTCTCACCCATGGATAGGAATAATACAAAGCCAAGCATCAGTGAGCGAATTGTTTATTTGATTGAAAATTATGCCATTCATGATGTAAGGTTCATCGCTTTTGCCATTAGCCCTAATATCCCGATTAGCCAATCTTTATGGCGGCGTTCTGCAACCGGAGAAATTAAATTAGGCGGATTGATAGATCCGTCATTTTATGGCAGATATGTAAATAACAACGATATATGGGCGGCACCCGAGGCGAGAATGGGATCCCGAAATATATTAGCAGGCAGGGGCGAAGTTCGCAAATTACACAGTAAAACCATGCTTATTGATGCTGCAAATCCAGATACATCAAATCATACAGCCCTGACGATTGCCGGTTCCTACAATTTTTCTCAAGCTGCTGAAAATGTAAACGACGAAAACATCCTGATTATACATTGTAATTATATAACTAATCAGTTTTTTCAGGATTATATGGGGATCAAATCCAGAGCTTTGGGTGAAACAGAAGCACCCTATCCCATTGCTGATCCCGAAAAATGGTATGAAGATTTCAGAATTATTGATGCTCAAACCATTGATGTAGAAATTTTGACTGGCGTTCGGCATCCGGTTTCATTGCTAGGAGTAAATGCACCAAGAATCTGGGCGGGTAGTCGTGATTCTACGAATTTTTACGCACCGGAATCCCGAGATCACATCCGGCAATTATTGCAAGGTGCACGCTTACGATTGTTAAGTCCATCAGGCGATAAACCGGTACACCAAAATGGGCGATATCACGCATATGTGTTGGTTGATAATGGGAATGAGGTTTTTCACTTAAATCGGGAATTACTTCTAAGCGGACATGCCAGATATTCTCGCTTCTATCGTCAGCACCCTGATTCTGTAGCCGCATTTAGGAATTATTTGGATCATGCCAGAGAAAATAGTCTGGGAATGTGGGAATTTCCTGATCAGGTAGGTACGGTAATTCCCATGCCGGGCACGGGCGATGATTTATTTCCAATCAACATTAACACGGCTTCTGCTAGAGATTTAGAGGCTTTACCAACGGTTGGACCTGCAAGAGCGCAGGCCATTATTGATTATCGTGAAAGGCACGGAGGTTTTAACTCAGTAGAAGAACTCACCGAGATAAGGGGAATAGGACCAGCAACATTAGAGCGACTGCGGCCTTTAGTGGTAATTAATAACGACGATTAAGAAGTGTAACCCGACTTAAATCATATTTGATTTATCGATTTCTTCGCGTCGTTTTATTTCTTCGTCTATGGCTTTATTCAGTGTATCACGCATTTGAATCAAATGTTCTGTTCTACCTGAAAGAAGAACCTGCAGGTCGATTTCATTTTTTCCTGCCATATCCCAGACGCCAAACATTCCAATATAGCCGTAAGCAGAATGTTTAAGATTGTAATGCTTATTAAACCACCTCATTATCATACGATGCGTATCCTGACGTGGTTTTTCACGTGATTTTATTACTTCCATGCCAACCTCCTATAAGTTATTCGACTAATAGAAACTTAATAAAAAAAATGAATATCGGAAGTAAAATCGGAGAGAAGAATTTGAGAATGTTAATCAGAGATACCAAAAGGCGCCTTCATGATGGCGAATTTTCTGTTTTTTTGAGCCGGGAGCAATAATCGCTATGACATCAAAACGAACAGGCGCACCTTCTAATTTTCTCTCATGCAACCAGGCCTGAGCAGTTTCAATTAGGTTTCTCTTTTTTTGATCAGTGAGCGCATCTTCGGGTTCGCCAAAATTTGAATTTGAACGAGTTTTGACCTCTACAAATACGATTTCACGATCAGTGGATCCTACAATATCCAACTCTTTTTTCATGAAACTGTAATTTCTATCTAAAATGAGCCAGCCTTTATCCTCTAAAAATGCAATTGCTATGTCTTCCCCTTTTTTACCGGTGCTTAGGTTTTTATCGCTCATTTCTTTTCTGACGCAGGTCTCAGTTTGTTTTTCATTTTGGCAAGTTTCGTTAGCTGTTTAAGAGTGCCAACATTTTTTTCTTTGACAAATGGCAGTAAAGCCTGTGTAAACTCTTCAAACATATCCAGAAACTTTACCGTGTCTTTAATTCGTTTCTGAAGATTTTCTTCTTTCTCGTTTGCTACGGAACCTTCTTCGAGATTAGCCATCATCTTTCTAAGGTTACTTTGGATAGGCTCAATTTCTCTTTGATGACGTTCTCTGATGATGGTTGCCGCAGTAATCCAAACATCTTTTTCAGCAGTAAAATAATCTTTCCTGTCGCCTGAGTAATGTACTTTATGCACCAAACCCCATTGCATCAGATTTCTGATATTCATGTTCGCATTACCACGGCTGATACCTAAAACATCCATAATGCGGTCAGTATCAAGAGGATCATCTTCGGCATACAACAAAGCATGAATTTGAGCCATCGTTTTATTGATACCCCATGCTGAAGCCATTTCACCCCATGCGAGTACAAATTCCTGTAAAGCGTTGTTGTATGATTCGGTTTGTGACATTCCGAAAGATGATTGTTTGAGTTAATCTAAATTAACTTGCTTTGGCAGCCGTTGATTCTGCTTTTGATTCTGTTTTCGTTTCTGATTTTGTCTCAGATTTTGCCGGCTTTTTCTTGTCTTTATAATCGGTAACGTACCAGCCGTCGCCTTTATATACTACACCTGCTCCACCGCTGATGACACGGCTGACATTTTGACCTGTATCAGGACATACGCGTAATGCAGGCTCTGACATTTTTTGCATTATTTCAAAAACAGATCCGTCTTCACGTTTGTATTGATAGGTTGGCATAATTTCTATGATTTTGATTTTGTTTGAATTGTAAGTCTTTTAACCCTGAAAAGGGTGATTTCGTGCCGATTGATAATCAAATGCTATACCAAAGCAGCCAAGCCACTTTTTAAAATTTCCATAGCCTGCTTCAATTCATCTAAAGAAGCTGCATAGGATAAACGGATACCGTTAGGTTCGCCAAAAGCATCACCGGGAACCAAAGCTAATCCTTTTTCTTCAAGTAGAAAGAGGCATAAATCGGTACTGCTTGCAATCGTATCTCCATCAGGCGTTTTTTTGCCCAAGTAAGAGCTGATATCAGGGAATGCGTAAAATGCACCACCCGGACTGAAGCAACTTACGCCAGGTACCTCATTTAGAGCGGTAACCAAATAATCTCTACGCTGTTTGAAGGCTTCTCGCATTTTTTCAACTTCTTCCAGTCCGCTGTTGTAGGCAGCTTCTCCGGCTTTTTGAGAAATGCTGCAAGCACCGGATGTTTCCTGACTTTGAATTTTTGCTACTGCTCCGGCAATTGATTCATGAGCTGCAAGGTAACCTAATCTCCATCCGGTCATTGCAAAACCTTTAGAAAAGCCATTGATAACTATTATGCGATGCATTAATTCTGGTGCAACTTCGCCAATACTTACATGATCACCATCAAAAACGATGTACTCATAAATTTCATCGGAGAGAATTAGTACATCGGGATACTTTTGTAAAACCTCGGCTAGTTCTTTCAATTCTGCCTTACTGTAACAACTTCCCGTTGGATTTGATGGAGAGCAAAGAATCAGCATTTTTGTTTTTGGAGTAATTGCTTGCTCCAATTGTGCTGCGGTAAGCTTGTAATCGTTTTCGAATTCCGTACGTACAACAACAGGTTCGCCTTCGGCCAATTTCACCATCTCAGGATATGAGACCCAGTATGGTGCGGGTATGATTACTTCATCACCAGGACCAATGGTTGCTAAAATCGAAAATCCAATCGATTGCTTTGCTCCATTTGAAACGACGACTTGATTTGGTTTAAAATGGTAGCCATTTTCTCGTTCGAGTTTATCACAAATAGCTTTTCGAAGCTCAATGTTTCCTGTATTTACAGTATATCCGTGATGTCCGTCTTTGATGGCTTCTATGGCTGCATCGCAAATGTGTTGTGGCGTTTTAAAGTCGGGTTCCCCCTGACTTAGAGAGACGATTTTTCTGCCGGAATCGCGTAATTCCTTCGCACGAGCAGAAATTTTCATGGTGGCAGATGGCGCAATTCTGGAAATACGTTCAGCAATCATAGTTTTAGCATAGGTACGGGTTACAAAAAAGACTTGGCAAAAATACGAAAAGAAGAGCCAGTAAAACGGACTATTTTCGTATTTGCTTGTATTTTTTACGCAAAGCCTGTGCTACATTGTCTGGTACGAAGGCGGTTAGTTCGCCATCCCAATACGCAACTTCTCTAACAAGTGTAGCAGATACAAAAGTCAGTTCTCCTCTGGGCATCAAGAAAACAGTATCAATATCATCCCCGAGTTTACGGTTCATTAAGGCCATTCTGAATTCGTATTCAAAATCTGAAAGTTGCCTGACTCCCCGAATAAGTGTTTTTACGCCCAAATCTTTAGCATGATTAACTAGTAACCCGGTGAATTGCGTAGCTTCAACATTTTTTGCCCAAGGTTTATCTTTGAGGCATTCGGCAATGAGTTCCAACCTTTCGTCTACATCAAAAACGAATTTCTTCTCACGATTTACAGCTACCGTTATATACACTTTCTCAAACATGTAAGAAGCACGCTCGAGAATATCTAAATGTCCGTAAGTAATGGGATCGAAACTGCCGGGGTATAGTGCTCTCATCTTCTTAATTTTCCATGTCTTCTTGTTCTTCGTCGATTACAGGAAAACTAAGAAAAATTGTGACAATTGTTCGCCCATACTTTTTTGAGAAAACACAGTGGGGATGCATGGAAAAATCGAATCGCCTGTCATGTTCCAGTAGAAACCATCCATCAACTTTTAAAAAACCATTAGAGAGAATAATCTCTGGTAATTCTTCCAATCCTTCCCAATCGTAGGGAGGGTCGGCAAAAATCAAATCATACCTACCCTGATTATTTCTCAAGAAATTTTCTACGGGCATCGCAAAAGTCGTGACCTTGTCGCTCACATTAAACTTCTCTGCAAGATTGATAATGCTACGAACGGCTTTTGCATCTTTTTCTACAGCGATAACTTTTTTTGCTCCGCGAGAAATGGCTTCGAATCCAAGGTTCCCGGTACCCGCAAATAAATCTAAAACCTCATCTTCCTCATTAAATCCTTTTCTGGCATCTATTATGCCAAACATACTCTCTTTGGTGCGGTCTGATGTGGGCCTGATATTATCGGATTTTGGCCCGGGAATTACTCGTCCTTTTAATGAGCCGGTTATAATTCGCATGATATTACCTTAGGTAGCTAGCATAATCGCAGGAAAAGCCTCTTTCAAGTCAAATCCGTACGTTTTTTCTTTTGCGGAGGTATTCATTTTCTTTAAACTGTCCATAAATACGGTATTCGTTTTGGCATCAATAAAGGGCTTAATAAATTGATGAATTTCCTTAGTCTTTTCCCCAAAAACGATGATTTCATCGTGGATGCCATCCATCCAGCTAAGATTGGCTTTTTGTTGTAACCAGAAATAGGGTAGGTCTGAAATTTCTTCGAAGTTGATATAGGTTGCGCCCCTAAGTTTGCCTAACATGTAGGATGAAACACAAATATGAGAGCTGTGGCAAGAAATCATCATGAAAGAGCGCTTGTCTCCGGCATGGCTAATCCAAAAATTTCCAATCTCAAAATCACTACAGAAATCACAGGAATGGCTGTGTTCTGCAAGTTTCTCTAAGCCGCGCAGATTATTTTTATTTCGAATAGCTAATAATTTATAATCACGATTACTGATGGCATACCAGACGGGTTCCAGATATTTTCTTTGTACGCCTTTCATCAGGATATTCAAATATGCTTCGCGCTCATCGGAATTATCATACACTGATTTTGGCAACTTGGTCCAGCATTCCTGACGGGCATCAGTGTGTATACGTAAATGAACAGCTTTTAAATCATTTCTGATTTTACCAATGGTATCATAAACCAAAGGGAAGTGCTCAGGATGTAACGTAGAAACAGCGTTAGCAACTGAGAAATTAAATTCTACACATCCTATGTGTCCTCGCTCAGCTCCATCTTTTCCTGAAACGGCGTAATAAAGTTTATTACCGTAAAACGATATTCCAAGATAAGGCTGGCGTTCACTCATGCACGATTAGTTCCAGCTGGTGGCGTTACGAAGAGTTGTGCGGTTTAGTGAACCGATATGATCATCTGTATCAGGATCTTCCAATAAATACAACTGTGGACGAATGGTGTCGTTCAATGTATAAGTGAATCGGTTATTCGTTCTGTAAGAATAGAGGATGGATTGGAGTTGCCCTTCGTGAGAGATAATAGTGTCACGACCTCTGGTGTAATGCATTACAGCACCTTCTGCAGACCGATCGATTTGTTGATTGGTTTCGAAAAATGCGAGTAGAGAGTCCAAAGAGCCCGGGAAGCGGCTTTCCAATCGATCATGAACTACCAACATGTCTCTGAGCTGAACAAGTTGATCACGAACTTCTTGAGTAATTCTCTGTTGTTCTAAGACTTTTTGATACGGCTCAGTAATAGATTGGTATAAGAAAACTCCCAGAATGATGATTAATACACCAAGAACAGCGCTGATTACTTTGTTTCTTGTATCTAAATCCATTGGAATCCCGATAAGAGTAAATTAAAATTTGATTTTAGTCAGACTAAAATACAGGCACAGCCTAAGATATGCAATAACTCAACCATTCTCCTTCAGAACACAAAATATTGTAAAAGAAGCGTTCAGATTTGTGGTTTTTGAAACAAGTATAACTGCTCGCTCATACTCGAAAGTCCACGTTCCTGAAATTTTTTGAGGGTTTCGAGTATTTCGGTTTCACGAAATTGAATTTTAACGAAAGCATCAAAGTACGCGCTAATTTCTTGCAGAGGCACTGAGAATGGTGGGCCCGTCATTTCGTCTTGGTCGTACGTGAAAGCGACGAGCGCATAGTATCCACCCGGTTTTAAGATTTGTATGGCCTTTTCAATATAGCCAGGTCTTTTCTGTGGAGGTAAAGCTACCAATGCCGCTCGGTCATATATGAAATCAGCAGTACTTTGAAGAATTTTGGCATCTTTTAGAAAATCTGCCTGACGCAACTCAATATTATCAGCTCGGTAAAGCGTGGTATTGTGAGATTGGCTTACAGTAGGGTTCAGATTATGCTCTTTAAAAAAATCTTGAATTGCAATTTCCGAGATTTCTGTGCCTTGCACCCGACAGTTTTGATTGGCAAACCATTTGATATCAGGAGTTTTACCGCAAAGTGGCAGGTAAACCAAATCGTTTTCTTTTAGATAGGGCTTGAAAAAGGACTCCAAACTGTGGTGGGGCTGATTCAAATGAAAGCCAATCAACCCTTTTTTCCATCGGCTTTGCCAGTAACTTAATTCCATGTAGGCTGTAGGTTTTTGTGAATGGTAGAAGGCTTGACAAAAACTGATCTTATCCCCAACTAGAACAAAAACCCTTGTTTTTCAAAGCCTGCTGGTATTGTATATTTAGGACAAACGAAAATTATCACTTATTCCATTTCCCAGTATATAATTGTCATGAAATCATGAAGTGCTGATTGGAAAATATTTCAGTACCTAACTAACCCTGAGAGCAGATGATATGCAAACATTATTTAATCTTATAAAAGATATTGCCAAAGTACCCTCATTCAGCACTTATGAGGAGCGCTTACATCCATACGTTTTAAATGTGGCTGAAAGAATCAAAGATTGCCGTATCCATCACATTCCCGATAACAATATTGTGCTTGAAATACCCGGGAGCAGAAAAGGAAAACCCATAGCATTAGCTGCTCATTTGGATAAAATTAATCACTTCGGTCAAAACGAACCCGAGGAATTACCTTTTCGCATGGGGACCAGCTTTTTTGAAGGCGTATTAGATGATGCCGTTGGTGTAGCGATATGTTTGCGATTGGCACAGGACGCGCAATTTCAGGATTTTCCACCCTTACTGATTTTGCTGTCTGAAATGGAAGAATCTACCGGCTTAAAAAAACACCCCGAATTACTAAAAAACGGTGGTGAAGGATATCATCACGGTATGGGAGCAGAACGAATTGCAGAATGGCTGATTGCAGAAAATAAGCTACCCGAGTTTGTAATCACTGTTGATACTACACCAATATTCAGAGGCGAAAACGGCGTTGCGCTTTACGGTCGCCATTGGGAATTCACGAATCAAAAACCGTCCAAAGAAGAAGAATTGGCAACGGAAGAGCTCTGTGATGCTATTCTAGAGATTGATCATGAAGTTTTGCGGTCAAACAACACAAATGATTATTTGCATTACGGGCGTATACTCAATAACAAAACCAACGAAGCCATACCATCGGTAGCACTGGAGCCTGCCATATCTCCTTATCATCAGGCGGATGAGCGGGTATATTTCAGCGATATTGAGCGAACCTATTCCATTCTCAAAACCTTACTGGAATCCAGATGAAATTATGCCGGAATCTGTGAAACGGGAGAATCTGATTGAATAAACAGATTCTGAGACTTGCTATTCCCAATATTCTGAGTAATCTCTCTGTACCTTTGCTCAGTTCTGTTGATACGGCATTAGTGGGACATCTTGGAGAGCCTTATTACCTGGGTGCCATTGCCATAGGGGTGATGATTTTCAATTTTGTGTATTGGGGGTTTGGCTTTCTCAGAATGGGCACTACCGGATTAACTGCCCAAAGTTTTGGTGCGGGAAATCCTGTGTATGCCATGCTTATTTTTTATCGCGCTATGTTGGTGGCGGCTATTGGATCTTCCTTGTTGATAATCCTGCAATACCCGCTTTTACAATTGGTGTTTTCTTTAGTGGAGATGTCTCCCGAAGTGCAGGAATACACGAGCGTATATTTCTACATCCGTATTTGGGCCGCACCAGCAACGTTGGCAATGTACGGTATTCAGGGTTGGATGTTGGGGATGCAAAATGCAAGAGACCCTATGATTATTACGGTATTTATCAATGTGGTGAATATCATTTTTACGGTCCTATTCATCAGGGTATATGGTATGACCGTGGATGGAGTAGCTTGGGGGACGGTAATTGCAAATTACATGGGCGTAATTCTGAGTGTTTTGATACTCTACCTGAGGTATCGCAGATATTTTCGTTTTCCGGTGATGTCGGAAATTTTAGAGGTAACAGGAATCAGAGAGTTTTTCAGAGTTAATAGCGACATTATGATTCGCACGCTCTGCTTAATTTTTGCCTTTTCCTTTTTCACAGCCCAGTCTTCGGCTATGGGAGATAATATATTGGCAGCTAATACGATTTTACTGCAATTATGGGCAATTTTAGCTTATGGAATTGATGGTTTTGCTTATGCGGCAGAATCATTGTCTGGGAAATATGCAGGAGCGAAAGACAAAAAAGGATTTAATAAAACCATACGCTACGTTTTCTATTGGGCTACGGGATTAGCTGTTTTATTAACGGCGATTTATGCCTTATTACCCGGGTTTATATTGGGTTTATTTACGAATCAGCCAGAGATAATAGATTTAGCCTTTTCGGTTTACATGTGGACTATTTTAGCCCCGATGGTAAACTCTTTTTGTTTTGTATGGGATGGCATCTTCCTCGGTGCAACAGCAACTAAGCCTATGCGGAATTCAATGCTAATCGCTACGTTTTTGGTATTTTTGCCAAGCTATTATTTGCTGTATCCCATAATTGGAATGCATGCACTATGGTTAGCAATGAGTATATTTATGATGTTTAGAGGCTTGAGTTTATTTTACTACGCCCGATACACTGATGCTTTAGAAATTACCTAAGAGGATACAGATTATGAAAGAGTTGCTGTTAATGCGCCATGCTAAATCAGATTGGAATACCGGCGCAAATAGTGATCATGAACGCCCACTCAATAAGCGTGGTCAGGGAGATGCCGAAAGAATGGGATATTTCTTACAACAGATAGATATGATGCCGGATTTTGTCTACGTATCATCTGCCAAACGAACACAGCAAACGTATCAGTTATGGGCGAAAAAGAGTAAGTATGAGGGTACCGTTGTTACCCGGAGAGAGTTTTATTTGAGCTCAGCAGCTCAGTATCTTTCGCAAATCAGTCAGCATAATGGTGGTGCAAATCGAATTATGGTTATCGGACATAATCCTGTGATGGAGGAGTTCGCTTCTCTACTCTTCACGAAACAAGAATACGGCAATATTGTGTTTCCAACAGCTGCAATAGCATATTTTAGTCTGCCAATTAACAAATGGAGCGATTTAAGCCCCGGATCT
>SKIC01000280.1 GCA_007116685.1 Balneolales bacterium | reverse complement strand
TGCCATTTGTACCCCCATTTGTACAACCGAGTCCCAATGTTAACTCCACCTTCCTTTTCACTTTCCCGGAGGAAATTACTGTGGATAGCGAGGCTTTTGTTCAATTACAGCTAACCGGCAGGCCTGATGAAACCGTTGGTTATTATTTAGAATTGGAAATGGAAAATGTATTTGAGGTAATTTCTGCTAACGCAACTCATTCTGTATTAAGCTCATGGAATATTCAGGATAACAAACTGCGATTGGCATTATCTGCCTCTGATCAAATTTCGCAGGGTGATATTTTCACATTTCTCTTGCGACCTGAAGAAGATGGATTTATGTATGTACGCGGAATTTCAGGATACGCCAATGAGTGGTACGATGAATCAGTAGTTTTTGAAAATGAAGCTGAAATCGAAGTTTTACCAAGCCATCCGGTTTCGGTTATAGAAGATCGACCATCACATACATTTCTGGCACAAAATTATCCCAATCCGTTTAATCCGGTAACCACAATCCGTTTTGATTTAGCCCAATCCGAACACATTCGCCTGGTAGTTTACGACATTACGGGACGTACCATAGCCACCTTACAAAATGCCCATCTTTCTGCCGGCTCCCATTCTGTTTCCTTTGATGGCTCACATTTATCGAGCGGGGTGTATTTGTACAGATTATACACCGAGGGTCAAGTATTACAGAGAACGTTTTTACTATTGAAGTAAGAATTGTTCACCTAAACAGCTAAGCTTTTACCTTTTTTAGCCCATGTTTGCTTGCACCAGGTGCGGGGACTTTTTAAAATTGCTGCTCTGAATAAGTCCTAATTTTCTGCTTCATATACATATATGTTAAAATATTTAAACACCTGTATAACCGCTTTATTGATCTCATCCCCTTCAGTTTTATTTGCTCAAAATTATAATCCTGAAAATAATTCTGTCTTTTCTATCGAAGCATACAGACTTGCTCCCGGTGAGTCTATTCAACTAGATGGCAAACTTGACGAAGAGGTATGGCAAAAAATCACCCCTATTCGAAACTTCACTCAACAGGCTCCTAATGAGGGAAGTGTACCCACCGAAGATACCGAGATTTACATCGCCTATGATGATAATTATCTCTATATAGGGGCTATCTTTTTCGAGAGTGAGCCATCCGGAATTTTGGCATATCAAAAACGCAGAAATGAAGGCTTGGGCACCGATGATCGTTTTATGTGGATCTTGGACACCTTTAATAATGGCCGAAATGCGTACTTCTTCGAAATAAACCCTGCCGGACTCATGGGAGATGGCTTGATTAGTGTAGGTCAAGGCATAAACCTATCAAAATCCTGGGATGGCATTTGGTTTGTAGAAGTTTATCATGGAGATTTTGGATGGAGCACCGAGATAAAAATCCCATTTCGAACTCTAGACTTCAACCCTAATAATTCCGTTTGGGGAATAAACTTTCAGCGGACAGTGCGCAGGAAAAATGAAGAAATCCTGTGGGCGGGCTGGAGACGAAATCAAGGAGTTTTCAGGCCTCAAAACGCAGGGCAATTGACGGGATTAGAGAATATGAATCAGGGTATCGGTTTAGAAGTGAAACCTTATGTCACTGCTCAGCCAACGCGAAGATGGATAAATGGTTCTCCTGAAAATACGTTTGATTACGATGCCGGTTTTGATATCTCCTACAGTGTTACTCCAGGAGTTCGAACTTCCTTAACCGTAAATACCGATTTTGCCGAAGCCGAAGTTGATCAGCGCAGAGTTAATTTAACTCGGTTCCCATTAGTGTTTCCCGAACAGCGTGATTTTTTTCTGGAAGGTTCTAGTGTCTTCACATTTGCTCCGGCAAGTGGAATTACTCCATTTTTCAGTCGCAGAATAGGCTTGGTAGATGGCGAGGCTGTTCCTATACATTTTGGCGCGCGCGCTATTGGGCGTACATCCACCTCAAATTTTGGATTTTACCAAATACGTACAGGTAACGACAATTTTGACACGGAAGATTTTACGGTTGCCCGCTATTCTCACAACATCTTAAGCGAAAGCAGTATTGGTGCCATTTATACTCGTCGTGCCACGCTGGATAATGATTTCTACCCCGTCAGACATACCATGGGTTATGATTTAGAACTTAACACATCGCAGTTTTTAGGTGATAAAAACCTGCAATTTCAAGCTTTTTTTGTATGGCACAACGAAGATAATATCAACGACGACAGCGAATTTTGGGACAGAACAAGTCGGGGAATCCGGCTTTCTTATCCTAATCATCCCTTTTCAGGGCACGTTTCTTACCGTGAATTCGGAGAAGCGTTTGACCCGGCTGTGGGTATAGCAACAAGAGTAGGATTTCGCAGATTACAACCTACTATTGGATACAATTATGTGTGGGATAGCAATCCATATATACGCAGTGCATCCTTTCAAATCAGCCATACCTATCTCACAGATTTAGACTTTGACCCGGAGTCTATTTATACCAGCATAACCCCGGTAAATTTATTCTTTGAAAGTGGGGAAGCTTTTAGAATTACGCTTTTCCATAATTTTGAACGTCTGCGTTTTCCATTCGATATATTACGAGACGGAACAATTATAATTCCTGCCAACGACTATAACACTCGTGGTTTTTCTGTTTCAGCAAACACTGCGAGTTTTAGAAGAGTTTTTGCCTCTGCAGGTTTTACCCGTGAAGAATTCTGGACCGGAACCAGAAATGGATATAATACTTCACTAACTGTGCGTCCTTATCCCGGAATAAATATTTCCGGTAGCTGGGGCAGGAGCGTGGTTGATCTTCAAGAGGGAGACTTTACGACCGATTTGTTTCGATTTCAAAGCAATATAGATTTCAGCACTAACATTTCGATTACAAACATAACACAATACGATACTGTGAGTGAATTACTTGGTGTATATAACCGGTTGCGATGGATTATTACTCCCGGCTCAGACCTTTTTCTGGTATATACCTGGAATTGGCTAAGAGAAGAAAACCGTTTTCAACCCCTCGAAAATCAAACTTCCGTAAAGGCTAGTTATACATACCGGTTTTAATCCTGTCTTAAATCCATACCCCTTGGACGTCGTCCACGACGTCCGGTCTCAAAAAACAAATCGTCCACGATTTGTAACCGATCGTCTCATCAGCCAAAAAGATGAATTCAAGCCAGGCCAAACTACAGAGCAACAACCTTACTCCATTGATTTGAAAAAATATGCGAGTTTGTTTATTATGCTTTTAATTATGCATAAGTACATATAATTTTATGAGAACGACTCTTGATATCCCTGAAAAATTGATCGAGGAAGCAATGCGCGAGACCGGTGCCAAAACCAAAAGTCAGTTAATAAAAGATGCCCTACAGGCACAAATCGATCTCGCCAAACGAAAACGGTTACTTGCAAGTAAGGGTAAGATTGATCTCGATATTGATCTCGACACTTTGAGAAATCGTAAGTAATGTCAAGATATCAGGTTCTTGTTGATAGTTCGATTTGGATAAATTACTTCAAAAATGGAGAGCCAGCCGTTCTGGATCGTCTCATTCAAGAAGACTTGGTGTGTACAAATGAAATCATCCTATCAGAACTTATACCCGTTCTGCTTAAGCAAAATGAACACAGTACAGTTGAAGGTTTGCTCAGTTTGGAAAAAATCCCTTTACACATAGATTGGGAAATTATCCGCAGATACCAATTGAGTAATCTGCAAAATGGCATCAATCATGTAGGTATCCCGGATTTAATCGTACTTCAACAAGTAATCGATCAAAAACTATCACTATTAAGCTTTGACAAACATTTCAAATTGATGGGAAAGCATTTGAGTTTTAATCTTTTTAACCAAGAGTAATCAATGTCTTGAATGTGTATAGACTCTGTGTCAGTGTAGGACGTTGTCCGCGACGTCCGGTAGCAAACAACAAGTTGTCCACGATTTATAACTGTACGCTTCAATAGCAATAAATGAAATCCAAGCTAAACCCCAAACTCCCATTCAGTGACCGATAATATCTTTGTGATTATCGACGAATACACTATCTGGATAAAATAAAAGCCTGTAATTGGTGTATTACAGGCTTTCTAATAAAAACGTGCTGAGCTTATTCTACCGTGTCAACTCCAATACACGGCGCTCCATTGTTTCTTTAATCTCTTTACGCAGAGTTTCTACATCTTTATCAATGTACATGGTGTGTATGTAGAGCGTTTTGCGATCATCTGAAATATCTAAGCTGAGTGTGCCGGGAGTTAAGGAAATCATATTTGCAAGAAAAGTGATTTCCAAATCGGTTTCGGCTTCGAGGGGGATAGCAACGATACCGGAGCGCATTTTGAAGTTAGGCTTCAAAATATCAATGGCTACACGGACACTGGATTTGAACAATTCCTTCACAAAGAAAAACACAATGGTGATACTACTCCAAACGTGTTTTACGTAGTTGGAATCATCAATAGCAGGGGCGACAAGGGCAATGGTTAAAAATCCCAAAACATAGCCAACTATGAAGTTCAGAAAAGTGAAGCTTCCTAGTACGGCTGCCCATATTACAGCGAGCAATAAATTTAAAAAGAGTAGATTTTTCATTGTCCCAGTACCGCTTCTATGTAGAGTTCAGGGTTAAGTAATTGTTCAGCTGCTGTCAGGCAAAACTCAAGTACCGGCTGGGCAAACAAGCCCACCAACACAATCATGAGCGCCAATGCCATCACAGGCAGAACCAAAACGTACAATTTACCGGCTCCGAATAATTGGAGTTTTCCAAATTGCTCTGGTACTTCTTTTCCTTCCAGAGAATCCCAGAAAGCATAATTCCAGATTTTGGTCATGGAGAATAAGGTTAAGAGACCCACGAAAATGGCAATCCCTGTAATCACATATTCCCCGATAGAAAGACCGGCATATACCAGCGACAACTTAGCCCAAAATCCGGATAAGGGCGGAAATCCGGCAAGTCCGAATGCCGATATCAAGAATAAAACTCCGAGGAATGGATATTGACGATAGAGTCCGCCTAATTTTTTGAGCTCAAAAGAACCCATCAAACGCTCTGCGATACCACTAATCAAGAATAGATTACTCTTGGCTATTATATTATGGACGATGTAAAATATGGCGCCCATTATTCCAAGTGTGGTATTGAAAGCAATACCCATAATCATGTATCCAATCTGACTCACAATATGGAATGAAAGTACTTTTCTGAAATCCATTTGAGCGGCGGCACCCAATACACCGCAGACCATCGTGAAGCCTGCTACCCAAAGTAGAATGGTGTGTGTATAGCCTATATCGTTGGTAAAAATCAAGGTAAACACACGCATCAGAGCGTACACACCTACTTTTGTTAACAATCCACCAAATATAGCAGATATGGCGACAGGCGGCGTGTGGTAAGA
>SKIC01000109.1 GCA_007116685.1 Balneolales bacterium | reverse complement strand
CTGGGCGAAATTTCCCGTGCTCTTTACGATGTCGGCGGACAATACCGTAGGAATATGTAATAAGTTCTCCGCTGAGGTCTTCCACCACCGTAGGACGTCGTCCTCGACGTCCGGTAGCAACAACAAATTGTCCTCGATTTGTACCCGCCGAGCTCATCTTGAGCCGGCGGTCTCTTCAGCGTCATCCTGACGCTAAACAAATTTTCAGTTAGCTGAAAGTTAAACCTTGCCCAAAATCAATCCTTTAAATCGTCTACGTCACGGCGGGCAATACCGTAGAAATATGTAACCATTGGATTAAGTAACAAAATCCCCGCCTTGGTGATCCCCCTCCGTAGGACGTCGTCCTCGACGTCCGAAAACAACAAACAAATCGTCTCGATTTGTACAATGGACGCAGTCGCGGGCGACTGCGTATTTCATTCCGGTCATCGAGGACAATGACCTACTATATCAGCACGTCGCCCTTGACGTCCGGTAGCATCAAACAGGATTTCAACACCCAAAAAATAATTTCTCTGAAAACATTCAATAAAAATATTGAATGTTAGATTATTGCTTGTTATATTTCATTCAACAAAATTATTGAATGTACTAGCATGACCAATCGCGAATTCAAAACATCACTTTATAAACACCTTGCCAGCGTAACCAAGGCAGTAAGCCATGCCAGCAGGTTAGAAATTCTGGATTTACTGGTTCAAGGGATTTTTGCCGTGGAATACATTGCAAAACAAACCAATCTATCAGTGGCGAGTGCATCTCAGCATTTGCAGGTGCTGAAAAACTCAGGTTTGGTTGAATGCGAGCGTCATGGCAAATATATCTATTACAAAATAGCCGGACAGGAAGTTAGAAGTACCTGGTATGCACTTCGCAAATTGGCTTTTAAGCATAATGATGAGATTAAATCATTATTGGAAGATTTCAGGACTAAACGAAATCAATTAGAACAGATTAGCACAGATGAGCTTCACAAAAAACTCGAAAAAGGGGAAGTCTATTTAATAGATGTGCGTCCGGAAGAAGAATTTGAGGCAGGACATATTAAAAATGCCTTATCACGTCCCAAGAAAATGCTTGAAAAAACATTAGACGAACTGCCAAAAGATCAGGAAATCGTAGTGTATTGCCGCGGACCTTTGTGTCTGATGGCTGATGAGGCGGTTTTGTACCTGAAATATCAAGGTTTTAAAGCCAAAAGGATGGAAAACGGGTTTACAGACTGGTTGGCTGAAAACAAGCCATTAGCGGTTGGCTGAAAGCCGTCGACTAGACGGATTGTTAAAACCGGCAATTAGAATTTACAAATCAACAAAACAGAGAAAAACGATGAAAACAACATTAATATTGGGTGGCGGCCTCGGTGGAATAACACTCGCCAGAGAATTGAACAAAAAATCAGGCAACGACGAAGACGGTATTGTTTCAAAAATCGTATTGTTTGAAAAGAACGACAGCAGCCTTTATAGTCCTTCTTTAACCTGGTTAATGGTAGGAAAGCGTGAATCGCATCAGATTCAGGAGAAACTTTCAAAAACAGCTTTGGGCGGTATAGAAGTCGTTCAAGGTGAGATTTCCTCCGTTGACCCAAAAGCAAAAAAAGTAACTGTTGATGGGAAAGAATATCAGGGCGATAGCATGGTAATTTCCCTGGGAGTGGCTTACGATTCACTTCCAGACCTGGAGGATATCGGACACAATTTCTACTCATTGCAAGGTGCAGAAGGGTTTTACGAGCAATTAAAAACCTTTGAGGAAGGCAATATTGCTGTGGTAGTATCATCGCTACCATTCAAATCTCCTGTAGCTCCTTATGAGGCGGCACTTTTGGTAGATAGCTACCTTAGAAACAAAGGAATCCGTGAAAAAGCAACGATTTCCTTGTTTACTCCTGAAACTGAGCCTATGGAATTTGCCAGTGATGAGATTTCCGGGGAAGTAAAACGATTGATGACCGAAAAAGGAATCAAATATCATCCGAATCATACCTATAAAGCAGTTGAGGAAGGGAAATTGGTTTTTGATAGCAGTGATGGCAGCCAAAAATCAGCTGATGTAGATTTACTCGCTTATACCCCAAAGCATAAACTACCTGATTTCATAACTGATGCAGGCTTAGCTGGAGATTCAGGTTGGATTGATGTGAATTCAAATACTCTCGAAACTGATTTCGATGATGTGTACGCTATTGGAGATATCATTTCCCTGGAATTGGAAGACGATAAGTGTCTGCCAAAAGCGGGTGTTTTCGCCCAATATCAGGCTAAAACCGTAGCACATAACATCTCCAGAAAACAAGCAGGTTTAGAGCCCAATGAAGTTTTCCATGCCAAAGGATCTTACGTATTGGAGCAAGGAGATAATCAGGCTACCAAAGTTGGAGGCGATTTTCAGCTTTCAGAGTTAGATATCAAAGGCTCTGGCATGTTCAAGCACTGGGAAAAAGTGATTGATGAAAAAATGTGGTTCATCAAAAACTTCGACAGATAATAGATTATAAGACAAAGCAAAGACCCGAGGGCTTCTGCAGGATATGCAGGGCCCTCTTTTTGTATGATTTTTTTAGTTTACATTACTATAACCCGATTTACACCACTAACTCCCCGCCGAGGTGATCTTCACCCGGCGCACTATTCCGCGTCATCTTGACGCAAGTGCCATTATATCGTGCCAGAGTCTACGCCACGGCGCACGCTTGAACGACTATATAGCTTTCGAGCCTACACCACGATCCACAAGGGAAAGCTCTAAATCCCCCACAGCGTATGGATAAATACAGAAGGCATATTTTAGACCTTTTATTTCCTCTCCAACCCCATCAAACCCTCTGTAGCAGATTGATTTAGGTTTCGATTTAGTGGGCTAAATCGTATACTTGTGGAATCGCTTCCAGAAATAGAAAACAGGATAGAAAATGCAAAAGACAACGATGGAAAGGCCTCAAGAAGAGGGATATGTTGACCACCTCGGCCTGATAGATATTGATTATGTGGAATTATATGTAAATAACGCCAAACAGGCTGCACATTACTATCAGCAGAGTTTTGGATTTGAGTTAGTGGGCTATCGTGGATTAGAAACCGGAGTTCGTGATAAAGCCAGTTATTTGCTGCAGCAGGGTAATATTCGATTCGTGTTAACTTCGGCTCTTACGGGAAATTCGCCTATTGCCGATTTTTGCAAAAAGCATGGGGATGGCGTTAGAGATATTGCAATGACCGTTGAGAATGTTGAAAGAGCATACAGCGAATCTGTGAAACGTGGTGCAAAGGGAGTCATTGAACCCCAGGAAATTTCTGATGAAAACGGCACTATAATTTTTGCTGCTATTGCTACCTATGGCGACACTATCCATTCTTTTGTGGATAGAAGTCAATACAAACCCGGACATTTCTGGCCAAAATTTGAGCATCGGGAATCAAACTTACCGGTAGAAACGGTAGGCCTGGAGTTTGTTGACCACTGCGTTGGGAACGTCGAGCTGGGCAAGATGAATGACTGGGTAGATTTCTATAAGGATATTCTCGGTTTTGATCAGTACATCCATTTTGATGATAATGATATCGCTACCGAATATTCCGCTTTGATGTCTAAAGTGATGGCCGGTGGGCGTGGACGCATAAAATTCCCCATCAATGAGCCTGCTGAAGGTAAGCGAAAAAGCCAAATCGAGGAGTATCTCGATTTTAATGGCGGTCCGGGTGTGCAGCATGTTGCTATGTTAACAGACGATATCGTTGCCACTGTTACCCAATTGCAGAAAAATGGTGTGGAATTTCTGACCGTACCCACAACCTATTATCAAACGCTCGAAGCCAGAGTCGGGAAAATTGATGAAAATATTGCTGATTTGGAAAGGCTCGGAATTTTAGTTGACAGAGATGAAGAAGGGTATTTGCTTCAAATATTTACGAAGCCGGTTTCTGATCGTCCAACGCTTTTCTACGAAATTATTCAGAGAAAAGGAGCCAAAGGATTCGGAGTAGGCAATTTTAAAGCACTTTTCGAAGCCATTGAACGCGAACAGGATCGTCGCGGTAATCTTTGATGTTAAGATAACCTATGCTCAACCTCTCAGGTCTAGAAGCCTGAGAGGTGTTTTTTACGCAAAATCTCACAAAATTGATCATTATGATTTACCACCAACTTGGAAAAATCCCACATAAACGACACACACAATTCCGTAAAGAAAATGGCGAATTGTATGCCGAAGAACTTTTCGGAGCGGAAGGATTTAGTGGCAGTTCCTCTTTATTGTATCATGAGGTTGCCCCTACAACGGTAAAAGACATCAAGCATGGTGAGGAAATCAAAATTGAGCCATGGGAAGAAAACTTGCTCCGGCATCATCATCTGTTAACCCATGATTTGCCGTATGCGGGTGATCCCATTAGTGGCAGAATCACCATTCTTTACAATAATGATGTGCAAATTTCTTTGTGTCGGCCCAATGAGGAAATGGAGTATTTCTACAGAAATGGTGAGCATGATGAAATGATTTTTGTGCACGAAGGCGAGGGGTATGTGCAAACCAACTTTGGTCGTCTCAATTTTCATCCTTTTGACTATATCTATATCCCCAGAGGGACTACATATCAAATGGTGTTTTCCACTAAAGAGCGCCGTTTGTTGGTTATTGATTCTACCGGTCCGATTGAAATTCCTAAGCGCTATCGCTCGCATTTAGGGCAGTTTCTGGAAAACTCTCCGTTTTGTGAGCGAGATATTCGCCGACCGGAGGAGCCATTATATATCGGCGGAACAGGTGAATTTGAAGTTCGAATTCGTAAGCAAGGCAGAATGCACCATTACTATTTTGAGCAACATCCATTCAGTGTTGTGGGTTGGGACGGGTATCTGTATCCGTGGATTTTCAACATGAAAGATTTTGAACCTATTACCGGCCGTGTGCATCAGCCGCCACCGGTTCATCAGACGTTTGAAGCGCATAATTACGTGATTTGTAGTTTTTGTCCACGCAAATACGATTATCATCCCCTTGCCATTCCGGCGCCATATAATCATTCTAATGTGGATTCGGACGAGGTGCTCTACTATGTGGAAGGTGAATTTATGAGTAGAAAAGGCGTCGAATATGCCAGTATTACGCATCATCCCGGAGGAATTCCTCATGGTCCGCATCCCGGAACAGTAGAAAAAAGTATTGGCAAAGAGGGAACGGAAGAATATGCGGTTATGATTGATACCTTTAAGCCGTTATATTTGACCAAAGCGGCCAAAGATATGGACGACGGCATTTATCATTACTCCTGGATTCCTCACGCATAATGGATATTAATCCTGACGATTTATCATCACAAGAACGGTATAAATTATTGATAGGCGGGGTTGTTCCCCGGCCAATCGCTTTTGTATCAACCCAATCACCGGATGGAAAGCTCAACG
>SKIC01000125.1 GCA_007116685.1 Balneolales bacterium | reverse complement strand
TCGCGCCTACGGACGTTCATGTAGGCTTTGATGAGTTGGTTTACGTAACCGATGAAACAGGTTTACACGTATTAGATGGCGCAGGACGTAGATTTGTAATTTATGAGTTACAGGGAGCAAACCGCGTTGTGCAGGATAGAAATTTGAATGTATTTGTATCGGCCAGAATCGATACAGTAATTGAGGCTGTTGATCCTGATCTTGTATGGAATTTACCTGTTGTCTATAAATTGCGTGGATTAAATCAGGGTTTAAGTAATGTTCAGGTCATTGACAAAATGGTGCATCCTTTCAGAGATGCAAGTAGACCTACTACCAATGCTCAGAGAGGTAGACTTAATAAAGACTCCCCAATCAATGACGAATTAGTTGAAATAACTGGTTTGGCGATTCTTGAAGATAATACCTTATATGTCTCCAGAAGAGGTCCTAGAAATGTTACAGGACAGCCTTTTGCTCCAGATAATACGGTTCTTGTATATGCTGCTGACTCAGATGGACGCATGGAAAACCTATCTCAGATTAGAGCTTTGAGTCCCAATACACCATCACTAATCAGTGGCATTGATATTACTGATATTCAATCACTAATTGGCGCTCCACAACGTGAAATTTTCACCACTGACCGTAGCTTCCTAATTGCGCAAGGCAATCAGGACCAAAATATTCCTTTTCGCGTTCTTTGGATAAATGCGCAGGTTACTCCTGATGGTTTGGTATATCAACCTAGAACCGACTTACTTGCAAACGATACAACCCGTGCAGATAGCTTTTTATACGACCAATTCAAATTTGAAAACCCATCTGCCATTACTTATACTGCCGATGCAAGAAATCAAATAATTGTGATGGATGCCGGAACAAATAAGCTTCATCTTTTCCAATCAAACGGACAAGAGGGCGTTCCGCCACCAGCCGGGTCTGCTCAAAGGAAAGCTATCAATGTATCTTTTGGAGGATTAGGAAATGGACCTCGTGAGTTTAATAATCCAAGTGGGGTACACTACTTCAGAAGAACAGTTCTTGTTGCAGATACCGGTAATAATCGAATCGCCAGATACCGATTAAACACTGATTTCGAATAAGATTTACGGTTTTAGAACAAATCCACGGCATGGAGTTTTAAATTTCATGCCGTTTTTTATTTATATCAGAATTCTACCACTAGGACGTCTTCCCCGACGTCCGGCAGCAAAAAAACAAATCGTCCCCGATTTGTTCCTCACGTATTCGAGAATTATGCACATTTGGGCGTTTATTCCCATATCGCAGTTACGTATCTTCTGCCACGATAAAAATTGAATAGAAATTTATACTCATGAGCGATTACAAACCCTCCAATATTGAACCCAAGTGGCAAAAGTTTTGGATTGAAAACAAAACTTTTAAAACTGACGACAGCGATTTTACTAAGCCCAAATACTATGTATTAGATATGTTTCCATATCCCAGTGGGCAAGGTTTACATGTTGGACACCCGGAGGGCTACACGGCTACAGATATCATTGCAAGATATAAGCGAATGAATGGCTTCAATGTCTTGCACCCGATTGGTTGGGATGCTTTTGGATTACCGGCAGAACAATATGCCGTAAAAACAGGAACACATCCACGTATTACCACTGAAAGAAACATAGCACGCTTTCGAGAGCAATTACAAGCCATTGGTTTTAGCTACGACTGGGACAGAGAAGTTGATACGACTGATCCAGATTACTTTAAATGGACGCAATGGATTTTTCTGCAATTATACAAACAAGGCTTAGCCTACGAAGCCGAGATGCCGGTAAACTGGTGTCCGGAATTAGGAACAGTACTTGCCAACGAAGAAGTAATCGACGGGAAAAGTGAAGTAGGAGGTTTCCCGGTAGAAAGACGTCCCATGCGCCAATGGATGCTAAAAATCACTGCTTACGCTGATCGCTTATTGGATGATTTAGAAGAAGTAGACTGGCCGGAATCCATCAAAGAAATGCAAAGAAACTGGATCGGCAAAAGCGAAGGCGCTGAAGTTGAATTTAGGACTTCGCAAGAGACCTACCCCCAACCTCCGCCGCGGCGGAAGGGGGAGGCAGAGGGTTCTTCTTTGCAAGTTGATGAGAAGCCAGGGTATGTTACTGTTGATATGAAATCGTATGTGGTTTTACTGGAACAGTCTAAGGAATACAGAAATAATCCTACAGAAGCAGAAAGTGTATTATGGGAAGAGTTAAGAGGAAAAAAAATTGGGTCTAAGTTCCGAAGGCAACATCCTGTTCTCAATTTTATTCCTGATTTTGTTTGTCTTACCAAGAGATTAATTATTGAAGCTGATGGTAGTGTCCATGATTCAAAAGAAGCAAAAAAATATGATCAGGAAAGGACAGAGGAACTCAAAAAGTATGACTTCAAAGTGCTTCGCTTCTCAAATGATGACATTATTTCGAACACAGCAAAAGTAGTTTCTAAAATTAAATCAGCCTTAAATAATAGAGAAGATTACCCACGGCTAAATCTAGATACTCCCTCCTTTGGAGGGGGCCAGGGGGAGGTCAAAAGCGAGGAGGTCAAATCTATCAGAGTTTTCACAACACGCCCAGACACACTATTTGGTGCAACCTACATGGTATTAGCTCCTGAGCATCCATTGGTTGATGTGTTAACTACCGAAGAGCAAAAACACGCAGTAGAAGAGTACAAAAAGCAGGCAGCGCTTAAATCCGATTTGGATAGAACAGATTTGGCTAAAACCAAAACAGGAGTATTTATTGGTGCTTACGCTGTAAATCCTGTAACCGGAAAAGATATTCCAATCTGGATAGCTGATTACGTAATGATGAATTACGGTACAGGAGCAATTATGGCTGTACCCGGTCATGATGAAAGAGATTGGGAATTCGCAAAAAAGTTTGATTTACCAATCGTTGAAGTTGTAAAAGGCGGAGATATCTCAAAGGAAGCATATACAGGTGATGGCGAGATTGTTAACTCCTCAAATCAGGACATATCAATAGACGGATTATCTGTAAGTGATGCAAAAGCCAAAATCACAAAATGGCTGGAAGAGCAGGGATTGGGAGAGAAGTCCATTACTTACAAATTACGTGACTGGTTGTTTTCAAGACAGAGATATTGGGGTGAACCGATTCCAGTAATCCATGTCGATGATGAACATAAAGCCATTCCTGAACAAGATTTGCCTTTAACCTTACCTGAGGTTGACAAATATGAGCCAAGCGGTACCGGAGAATCTCCTTTGGCGCGTATAGAAAGTTGGTTGCAGACTACAGATCCTGAAACAGGTAAACCTGCCAGAAGAGAAACCAATACTATGCCTCAATGGGCTGGTTCTTGTTGGTATTACTTACGCTATATCGATCCTGATTATACCGAAGGCCCCGTAAATCCAGAAAAAGAAAAATATTGGATGCCTGTGGATTTATATGTTGGTGGTGCTGAACACGCAGTTCTCCATCTTTTATATGCCCGCTTTTGGCATAAAGTATTGTATGATATTGGGGTTGTATCCACCAAAGAACCATTTCAGCGTCTGGTAAACCAGGGTATGATACTTGGTGAAATGGAGTATACTGCATTTAAAAATGCAGAAGGAGATTATGTCAATGCCACAGAGCGTAATGATGAAGAAGAATACATAGCTGAAAAACTTTCTGAATCTGGAGTGGAAAAGAAAGGGAATCACTTTGTAATTAAGGGTACCGAAACCAATGTTGATGCGCGTTCATTTAAAATGTCAAAATCACGCGGTAATGTAATCAATCCTGATGATGTGATTGAGCAATACGGTGCTGATGCACTGCGCTTGTATGAGATGTTTATGGGACCTCTGGAGCAGGTTAAACCGTGGAGCATGCAAGGTGTAGATGGCGTTTACCGATTTCTGGGTCGCGTTTGGAGAATGATGATAGATCAGGAAACCGGAAATTTGAATAGCGATGTTAAAGACATCCCAGCGGATAAAAATCACCTGAAAGTTCTGCATCAGACAATTAAGAAAGTCACCGAAGATATTGAAGGTCATCGATTTAACACAGCTATTTCAGCAATGATGATTTTCAATAACGAAGCAATTAAGTGGGAAAGCAAACCTGTTTCAGTTCTTAAGACATTCACAATCTTATTATCACCATTTGCTCCTCATATTGCAGAAGAACTGTGGGCTAAACTCGGTGAAACTGATTCTCTTGCTTACCAACAGTGGCCGGAATTAGATGAGCAATATCTGAAATCAGATACCAAGAAATACGCTATTCAGGTCAACGGTAAAGTAAGAGGAGAAATCGAAGTACCTTCAGACAAAGCGGCAGACAAAGACTTTGTCCTTACAGCAGCTAAAGCCGAAGAAGGAGTGAAGAAATATCTGGATGACGGCAATTTGGTAAAAGAGATTTTTGTACCAAACCGAATTGTTAACCTGGTAGTTAAATAATAATTCGGGCTTATTCTTTAATCATCACTTTGTCAGAGCAAAGTTTACGCAGTGCTCTAATGTGATCTTCTTCCTGTAAAACCTTAGGTATTTTAGTTTGCGCACCGGTTTTTAGATGATTTTCTTTCCATTCGGTTAGAATTTCATCTGAAAGCGTGTGCAATTCTAATAATTTTAATGTCCCACTTTTACGGCGATTGGCGTAATGTCTGTTTTGTTCACTGAGAGATTCATCTAAAGCTTCAATAAAGTCCTTAGGTGATTTAGGTTCTTTTGCCCATTGCACAAACCATACATGCATAGGTTTGTCATCTTCTTTCTCAAGTAATGCACCCAACGTAAACAAACCAATCTTCGAAGAAGTTACCTTTTCTGCGTGAGCAATAGCATTTGTAACCTCATGTATTTCTACCGCCTCGCCAAACCTATCCAGCATATCGCTTACTCTGCCAACAACTTTGATTCTAGGTATCTCAGTGTCGGTGAATTCAATCAAATCATTTAAAGTATATCTGAATAATCCACAGTTATTGGTGATGAGAACCGCGTAAGGAACACCTTTCTCAACCTTCCATGTGGGTATGGCTTTAGCTTTTTTTAGTTCAGCTTTGTCAGCTGGAGGGTTCGGTATCCACTCGTAAAACAACCCATTATCGGTCATTAAATACAAATCGTCTTTCTTCAGATCATCGGCATAAGCAAGGTAGCCTTCGGATGCACCATAGTTTTCAACATAATCTATTTCCAGACCCTCACAAAGTTTGTTAAAATGAGGGATATAACTGCCGAGTGCTTCACCACCGGTGATAATCAATCTTAAATTTGGCCACAAATCTTTGATTTTCTTTTTTCCTGTTTTTTTTAAGGCCTCCTGAAATAAACTTAGAATCCATGATGGTACGGCGGTTATTTGTCTGACGTCGCCTTTTACAGCCTTTTCTAATACACTGTCAAATTTATCATTCCAGTCCTGATAAATCATTTTGTCCGGATCGTGAATTTGGAAATGTTTCATAATACCAGGGGAGTCTTTCGCCAAAAAAGCACTTATCTCTCCTAAATCAACATC
>SKIC01000098.1 GCA_007116685.1 Balneolales bacterium | reverse complement strand
TTTTATTTTTTTCTAATTATTCCGTGCTCACTATTAGCTCAAAAAACCGGAGTGATTACAGGAACTGTAGTAGATGCGAATACAAATGACATGCTCATCGGTGTCAATATTCATGTAATAGGCACTAATATTGGTGGTACTACTAATACAGACGGTGAGTTTTCAATTACAGGCTTAGAAGCTGGATTATACAATATTGAATTCCGCTACTTGGGGTATCAAGCCCTAATTCAAACTGATGTTGTAGTAAGAAATCACCGACCAACTATTCTCGCTGTAGCATTATATCCAACAGCCATTGAAGGCGAAGAGGTGATTGTACGCGCATCATTTTTTTCCAGAAATGACTCTTCGCCCGTAAGTAGAATTGGCTTTAATGCCGAAGAAATACGTCGCTCGCCCGGAGCCGGTCAGGAATTATCACGGGTGATAATGGCAACGCCGGGTGTTGCAACCAATGGTGATACCAGTCAGGATTTATTGGTGCGCGGTGGTAGTCCTTCTGAAAATGGATTTTATATAGATCATATATCAATACCTGGCGTAAATCATTTTGAACGTCAGAATGGAAGAACTAACGGTCCTATCGGAATTGTAAATACAGAATTAGTAGAACAGCTCGACTTTTTTGCGGGCGGCTTCTCTGCTAATTATGGCAATCATGCTTCTTCGGTAGCAGATATTCGCTACAGAGAAGGTAGTAGAAAACAGTTTCATGGCAGTCTTGATATGAATATGTCGGGCTTCGGGATAATCCTGGAAAACCCAATATTTGAAGGCAACGGAAGTGTTTTATTTTCTGCGCGACGTAGCTATCTTGACTTATTAGCGAATGCGATTAACGCTGGTGGAGCTCCGCGTTATGGCGATATTCAATTCAAAGCGGTTTATGATTTCAACAGAAATAACAGACTCACTCTACTCAATATTTACGGGGATAGTTTATTTCAAAATGATCGCGAAGAAGCCAGAGAGCAAGGCTTTGATATCTTTACAAGAGCACACACATATCAAAACACAACCGGTGTAAATTGGAGAAGATTCTGGTCTTCCTCATTTTTTAGTAATACTTCTTTCAGTTGGTCATTCAAACAAGACGACACAAAATTACTTTTTGTAGAAGATTTACGCCCTGAAATTGATTTCGATATCTATCAAACATTTTCAGCTTTCAGAAACACTAATTTTTTGCGTTTGAATGATAAGCACAGGTTTGAGTTTGGTTTACAAGCTGATTATAGAACAGCACAATTTGATTATTACATTGGCCCGCAGAGAAACTTAGCAGGCATACCTCAGCCAGAGCAGCAGATTATGCTATCGATGGATGAGATATTATTCGGAACTTTTGCAACATGGATGAGCCGTCCATTACAAAATCTTTCTGTAAGTATAGGAAGTCGCCTGGAGTACAATTCACTGAATGAGCAAATATCAGTTTCCCCACGCTTTGGTGTTCGTTATGACCTTACTACAGATTTAGCTTTAACAGCTGCAAGCGGACGATACAGACAATCTCTGCCATTATATTTCCGTAGCCAAAATCCTGATTTTGAATCATTGAGCGATTTTTTTGCTGACCATTACATACTTGGCGCTCAATATCAAATTACTGAGGCAACCTTATTAACTCTTGAAGTTTACGAAAAGAGGTATCAAAACCTGCCCTCACTTCCAAATAATCACGGTTTGGGAATGGAAGTTTTTGTCATTGAAACCGAACTCTTTTTTGAAGAGCTCTATGATGATGGAAAAGCCTATTCAAGAGGAATTGATTTTCTTATTCAAAAGAAAATGTCTCAAAACTTTTATGGAACCATTAGTGCCTCTTTACTCAGATCTGAGTATAAAGATTCCAGAAACAACTGGGTGAGCAGAGCATTCGATGTGAATTATCTCTTCAATATTATTGCTGGTTACCGGCCAAATAATGCCTGGGAATTTAGCGCCAGATGGAGTTATATAGGCGAACGACCAATGACTCCGATAGATATTGAATCATCAAAACTGATAGAAAGAACTATTCTCGACTACAGCCAATATAACCAGGCAAGAATGCCCGCGTACCACTCTCTATTTGTGAGATTTGATCGACGCTGGTTCTATGAGAGAATAACTATGACTACATTCATGGAAGTATGGAACACCTACAACAGGCAAAATGTAGAAACCTATTTTTGGAGCAACGAACATCAGGAAATTAGAAGCTTTAACCAGTTCAGTTTATTACCTGTAGGTGGTTTTGCACTTGAATTTTAATGATGGGCTCTTCTCTAAGGAAGGGTAGTTTTAAAACTATAAACTGCTATAAACAAAAAACGCTCCCGAAGGAGCGTTTTTAAAAATTGCGTTATCGTACTTATTAGTAACGATTTCTGCGGAATCCACCGTCATTACGACGAGGTCTTTCTTCTCTTGGCTTAGCTTCGTTAACAACGAGGCTACGTCCATCGAGATCCATACCATGTGTTGCGTCGATGGCAGCTTGTGCAGCGGCATCATCATCCATTTCAACAAATCCAAAGCCACGTGAGCGGCCAGTTTGACGGTCTGAGATTAATTTTACAGACTGTACATCGCCATATTCAGCAAATAATGAACCTAATGATTCCTCATCAGTAGAGTAAGGTAGGTTTCCTACGTAGATATTCATAAAAAAGAGAGATAATTAAAACATGATGCAACTTACAGTGAGCAAAACATGGTAGGATAGAAATCAAACAACAGTTAAGCATGTGTTGTGTGCATCGTTAACAACACATATTTATAATACGCATTATTTTTGTCTGTAAACAATTTTATTTCAGTAGGATAATAAAACCACCTAACCTCTTACATTGTGATATTCTATCAATTCCCAAAATACTTCTCCTTCTCTGTTTACTCGAAATTTCAGCAAAGCTGATATTTGGTTTTCACCATCTCTGAAATTCGCCATCACCCATTGATTACTCAACAAATAAATGGCGTCAACTGTAGGATTAGACATTTCAGAATCGATATTGTTTAAAATCACATCCCTATTTAGATCTAAATCTCGAATAAATTCTGATTGAACATCACCAAGACCCACCTCAGCAAATCGGCGCCATTCTAACTCTGTAATAGGTACAATTCGGGTTACGGGTAGCAATTCTCTATCCAGGTTATTAAGTGAATCTACAGATGTTTGAAGACGGGTATTTTCATCTTCCAAAGTGGATATTCTAGCGTTTAATGCTGAATTCTGGTTCCAGGCATATAAAAAACCTACCACCGCTAATAGCAGAAAAATAGCGTAAAGCAGCCTTTCCTTTCGATATTCCTGATTCATTTCTCTAATTCGCTCCAAATTTATTCTTTAACTATTCGATGAGAATATACAATTAGAAATAGCTCGTTTCTGTGTTAATTTCAGCTGGATTACACATTTTTTCAATCCTGAAACTCATTTTTTAGTAACATAGTCAGCGTAACTACCAACAATTAACAAAATCCATATGAAAATAAAGAGCTTACTAATCCTTGCTGTAGCGACTACTATCGTAGCATGCAGTTCGTCAACGACTTCAGAACTCCAACTCGATTCCCACGATACTGCGGAACTGAGTTTGAAATCAGGTATTTATCTTGAAAACATCGACCACAGCGTGCGTCCTCAAGATAACTTCTACCGCTTTATTAATGGCAAATGGCTGGAGCGTACTGAAATTCCATCTGACAGAGCCCGATGGGGTAGTTTTGATGAGCTTCGAGAACAAGCCGACCAGCACGTCCTTGAAATTATTCTGGAAGCAGCGGCCAATGAAGATGCTGAATTTGGTTCAGATGAACAAAAAATCGGCGCAATGTACAATTCCTTTATGGATATTGATAAAATTGAAGAATTACGTCTGGAACCCCTTCAGTCTGATTTTGATCGAATAAATGCTCTCGAATCACATGAGGATTTAGCCTCATTCTGGGGTTATGGTCAGAGATACCGGCTAGGAACTCCATTCTCGGTTTTTGTTGGTGTTGACCAGCGTCAATCCGATCAATATGTCACTTCGATCAGTCAATCTGGTTTAGGATTACCGGACAGAGATTTTTATCTCGTTGACTCAGACCGTAACCAACAATTACTGCAAGCTTACAAGAATTATATTTCTACAGTATGGGATTTGGCCGGCTGGGAAGACGGAGAATCTGCTGCAGAAAGAATTGTTAATTTGGAAACGATGATAGCCGAACACCACTGGTCAAGAGTTCAGAACAGGGATAGAAATGCAACCTATAACAAAATGAGCCTTGCTGAACTGGAAGAATTGGCTCCGGGATTTAATTGGAATTATCTTTTTAGCGGAGCAATGCTGGAGGATATCGATGAGTTAGTAGTTCGTCAGCCCGATTATCTTACAAACTTTGCAAAAAACTACCGGGAAATCCCTATGGAAGATTGGAAATCCTATTTCCGTTTCCACCTGGTTCGTGCCAATTCTGGATTTTTAAGCAGCGACTTTGACGAAGCTAATTTTGATTTTTATGGCAGAATCCTGAGTGGTCAGCAAGAGCAACGTTCTCGCGAAAAACGTGGTGTTTCCACTGTTGAAAGTGTTCTGGGCTTTATGGTTGGGCAAAAATATGTTGAACGCCATTTCCCTGCAGAAGCCAGTGCAAGAATGGATGATCTCATCGAAAATTTCATGATTGCTTTTGAAGAGTCTATTCTGGAGCTAGAATGGATGGGTGAAGAAACCAAGCAGGAAGCATTATTAAAACTTTCTAATTTCAACCATAAAATTGGCTATCCCGATGTTTGGCGAGATTATGATTGTGTGGAAATCCATGAAGGTGATTTGATAGGCAACCTGAGAAGATCCAGAGTTTGCGAATATTATCGCAATATCAGCCGTCTTGGAACGGAAGTAGATCGTGAAGAATGGGGAATGACGCCACAAACTGTAAATGCCTATTACAGCCCAACGCTAAATGAAATCGTTTTCCCAGCGGCTATTTTACAGCCTCCATTTTTTGATGTGGAAGCCGAAGATGCCGTAAACTATGGCGCTATTGGTGCAGTAATCGGGCATGAAATCAGCCACGGGTTTGACGACCAGGGCCGCCGCTCTGATGGCGAAGGCAACTTACGTGACTGGTGGACTCCTGAAGATGAAGAGGAATTCACTCGTCGAGCGCAATTGATGATTGATCAATACAGCGAATTCAATCCGATTGATGATATGCATATTAACGGAGCACTTGCTCTTGGAGAAAACATCGCTGATTTAGGTGGTATGAACGTAGCATACCGTGCGTACAGAAACTCACTGGGTGGAAACCCATCTCCTGTAATTGACGGCTATACCGGGGAACAACGTCTGTTTATGGGCTGGGGACAAATCTGGAGAATTAAATTCACCGATGAAGCAATGCGCAGACAACTTGTTACCGGTCCACATTCACCAGGCAAATACCGTGTTCTCGGTATTTTATCCAACATGCCGGAATTTTACGAAGCATTCGATGTAAAACCTGGCGACGGTATGTATCGCGAAGAAGATG
>SKIC01000161.1 GCA_007116685.1 Balneolales bacterium | reverse complement strand
TATTCGCTAGAGCAGAAGCGGGTATAATTTTTACTGAAATTGGATTAGGTGTTCACGCCTGGACCTTTGATTTCGATCAGGATACAGGTGACCCGGTAGGAGACTCAATGACTTCCGCCATGTTATCAGATAATAGCATTGATTTTACTGCAAATTTAAAAACTGGAGTAAATATATCCCTTGCTGATAATATGAATGCCAGACTTGGTATCTCTATTCAGCGTCTAAACTTTGAAGGCGATAGTTGGGAAGATGACAACGAAGGGATGCTATCCTTGGGTGCTTTCTTTGGCTTCACTATGGGCTTTTAATCTAAAGACCTCATTTTCTTAGAAGCTTATTGAAGTTAGTATAGAAAGTCAGGCAGGTTTCCGGAAGGAAGCCTGCCTTTTTATATTGATTGAATGATAGTTGTGCTTACCTTAATTTTGACACTATACAAAATCAAAACGCCCTAACATTGGACCCACTCACACATGGCTTAATTGGTGCTGCAACAGCTCAGGTTATCGCACCCAAAAAACTTCGCTGGCCGGCCGCTTTTACTGGTTTCGTTGCTGCTATAATTACTGATTTCGATGTATTAATCAGAGATCCAAACAATCCTTTGCTGAATGTGGAATTGCACAGACAGTTTTCTCATTCTTTTCTTTTCATCCCGATTGGAGGCTTGTTTGCAGCGATTTTGGTTTGGTTTTTTGTGCGCAAGAAACTCAGCTTTCAGCAAACCTACCTTTATGCTGTAGCAGGCTACGCCACGCATGGTCTAGCTGATACCATTACCAGTTATGGAACCCATCTGCTTTGGCCTTTTGTGGATGAGCGATATGCATGGAATTTTATCTCGGTATTTGATCCCGTTTTTACGTTTGGGATTTTTGTTTTTATGGTTTTGTGGTTTTTGAAAGGGGAGAAGAAGTTTCTCGGCTTTCTTTTCCTATGGATGTTTGTGTATCTGGGTTCCGGATTTGTGCAGCAACAAAGAGCCGCTTCGGTGGCTGAAAAACTCGCCCAACAACGTGGGCAGACCATTGAACGTAAAGTGATAAAGCCGACTTTAGGCAACCAAATTTTGTGGAGCATTCGTTATGAAGCTGATGGAAAGTTATTTGCTGATGCAGTGCGCTTACCTTATTTCCGTAGTGCGAAAGTGTATCAGGGGGAATCTATCCAACTTCTAAACTGGCGTGAAAAGTATGCTAATTTTGGAGGCACAACTCTTTTCAATGACATTGAAAGATTTGCAAAACTCTCCGAAGATTATCTGATTAAGCACCCCACCTTACCAGGAATCATTGGCGATGGAAGATACGCCATGCTACCCACGTCTGTAGAGGCTTTGTGGGGGATTGAAATAGATACGTTACGACCTGAGTTACATGTTCCTTTTGATCACTTTCGGGATACTAGCCCGGAAGTCAGAGAGAAGCTAATGCAAATGCTAAGAGGAAGATAAAAAAATCGTAAAGACGGAACGCGATTGCATATCTGAATCACAAATAAACTCGTTATATTTGCTCAACCTTAATTACCACTAAAAATTTGTTAGTTATGATTACCAAAGAGGAAGTTTTACAGGCTCAGAAAACATGGGCTGATGGTGTGATTCGTATCGGAAGTTTAATGGATGACAGAGATGCCTGTGTGAAAGCGGCTGAAGAACATGTGGATACGCTTTACAATTTTCAAAATGGTCCGGTACTTTTTAAACCAACCAGAGCTAAAGACACTCAATTTCGTTTGAACAAAGAGTCGGCCGTATCCTACTTTGTAGGTGGTAATGAGCGTTATGCAGAAGATACCGGTTTTGCTCTCGAGCCATGGGTAAATGTAGAATTCGAAAACGCCGATATTATCCTTGATGAAAATCGAGCCATTGCTATGGGTAATTACCATTTCACGGCTAAAGCAGGCTACACTAAAAAAGTAGAGTACACTTTCGGCTACGCTAAATCAGCTGACGGTTCCTTGAAAATTGATGTACATCACTCATCAGCACCGTTTTCCGGGTGATTCTCTCCAAGTGAAATAGTGAAATTAGTTGATTTGAGAGGTCATATTAGAGTTTAATATGACCTCGTTTTTTATGAATAGTTAAGTTTCTGATTCTTCAATAGTAATTCAATCTACTTCTCCGGTTTATCCATTATCTTTTTTGTAAACGCATTCATGAAATCCATGGGGATCGGAACAAAGGTAAACGTTGCATTTTCTTCGCTGATTTCACTCATAGTTTGCAGGAAGCGGAGTTGTAAAGCCGTTGGCGTTTTTTCCATCATTTCGCCGGCTTCAACCAGACGTTTCGCAGCCTGAAATTCCCCTTCGGCGTTAATTACCTTGGCTCTTCGGTCACGCTCGGTTTCGGCTTGCCGTGCCATTGCGCGCTTCATACTTTCAGGAAGAGTCACGTCTTTAACTTCCACAGTAACAACTTTTATTCCCCATGGGTCAGTCTGTCGGTCAATAATTTCCTGAATTTTTTTGTTGATAGATTCCCGTTCTGCCAACAGTTCATCCAACTCAACTTGCCCTAAAACCGAACGTAAAGTAGTTTGCGCTAACCATGAAGTGGCGGGGATATATTCTTCAACCTTGATTACAGCTCGCTCTGCATCTACAACACGGAAAAAAGTGATAGCATCTACATTGACTGTTACGTTATCCTTAGTGATGATTTCCTGCTTATCCACATTTATAGTGAGTACACGCATATCCACTCGTTCGATTTTATCAATGAAGGGGATAAGTACGATAAGTCCGGGACCTTTGGTCATATAAAACTTACCGAGACGAAAAACCACTGCCCGCTCGTATTCTCTCAGAATCCGAAACATTTGCGGTAAAATGATACTCAAAAACAGGAATATGGTAATGAACCATATCAGCATGCTTGATAAACCTTCTAAACTATCCATAAGTGTTCTCCTCGTTTTTTGATGTCGGGGTTACATGTACTTTCAATCCTTCAAATTTGATGATTGTACAGGTTTCTCCTTTTTTAATTTTTTCTTCACTAACGGCATCCCAATATTCGCCACTAAAAAATACACGCCCGCCTTTTTTCCCAATGGTTTCCACAACTTCGGCAGTCTGACCAATTTCTCCTTCAAGACCTGCACGATTTCCTCCCCATTGTGCTCGAATTCCGTAATAGGCAATCCAGGCAAAGACCAGAACGGTTAAAATAGTAGCGGGAATCAGCCAGCCCATAGACAAGCCCATGCCCTCAGGTAAATCCTGAAAAAGCATCATGGAGCCAAGAAAGAACGATATGCCTCCGCCAATCAGCAAAATTCCATAGGTGGGCGTGAATGCCTCCGATATAAAGAGTACGATGGCCAGTCCAATCAGTAGAAAACCTGCTGTATTCAGTGGCATAGCAGCAACGCCGTAAAGTAGTAAAATGAGGGCAATCACACCGGAAACACCCGGAATTATGGCACCCGGACTGGTTACTTCCCCTAAAATTCCATAAACAGCAACTAAAGTTAATATCAACATCACCTCCGGACGCATAATGAAACTGAGGAAAGATTCCGCAAAACTCTTGTCGATGCGATTGATATCCGCATTTTTGGTGGAAATAGCTTGCTCATTGACTTCAAAGCCGTCTATAATAGTGAGCAGAGAATCCAGGTTTGGCGCAATGAAATCAATCACATTGAGTTCCAGAGCCTCGCGAGCTGTGATGGCAGCGCCATCACGCACAGCTGATTTCGCCCATTCTGCATTTCTCCCACGCCGTTCTGCGATACTTTCGATGAAACTCTCCGAGAAATTAAAAATCTTTTTCTGGCTGACCGTATCCATCTCAGCACCGCCCATACTTACCGGAGATGCCGCGCCAATATTTGTTGCCGGTGCCATTGCAGCAATATGCGCTGCCATAGTGATAAACGTACCGGCACTTCCCGCATTAGCACCCTCAGGTGAGACATATACAACAATGGGGAAATCAGAGCCGAGCATGAGTTGAACGATATCCTGAGTGGAGGTGAGGAGTCCGCCTGGCGTATCAAGTTCAATTATCAAGGCTTCGTCTTCACGCTCTTTTGCAATGTTTAGCGAGCGCTTTATAAAATCTGCCACAGGTGGACCAATAGCACCGGAAACTTCAATAACACTCACCACTGGTTTGGGAGCTTCTTCCGGAGAATCTGAATTAGTGTCGATTTCCAAAGCGTGCATGGCAATCAGGAAGAAGCCCAGGACAAAAAGGAAGGCGGAAAGGTAATTTGATCGTTTCATAGGCTCGTCATATTAGAATCACTTTTCTGCAATATCGTATATCTACCGTAAATAAACAGCAGTTATTGCAGTCTATATACACAATGCCTCAGCAACGAAAAGCATTCATCAGCAACAACGGATAATCTGAAAAAAACGTAAAAAATCCGGGCTGCCGCTAAACATTGAGAGTCAAAATTTTGAAACCAGCTCCGATTATTTTTATAAAAATGGTAATCAATAGATAAATGCGGCTGTCCGGAGTGGGTTTAAGCGACAGGGTTTGGTAAAACAAGAGGATTATCGCTGCAGGCGTCAAGATGACGTCGAATAATTACGCCGGGTGAAGATCACCACGGCGGGGATGGGAAAAGGTGATGATTATTTAAAAATGGCATAATTTCTTAGTCTAAAGGCAGCCATTTTTCAATACTTTTGCCTCTTTACGTATCTGCTTCTTATTCATTTTTGTGAAGCCACTTTTTTCTGCTTTTTCAAGTTTTTCTCGAAGCCAATTTAGTTCATCAAATTGTAAAAGAGTTTTACAAACAACTTCTTTAAGCATCATAATTCTAACCTTACCCAAAATCTCAACTTGTACTGTTACCTTCTACTTTTCCCGGAAGGATTCCATCATTGTATAGCCAAACTGTCTATATCTATCAAATAGTGATTTGTTCTCTAATTGCGTTTGAAAAGTGAATAGGTAAAAATATTTTTCACCTTTGACAACCCATCGGGTTAGGTAATGATAGGAAATAGTTTCTGGATTTTCACCAGAAGGCCCTTTAGCTCCAGCGATCACTATTACCTTATATCCGTTCAGTGTATCATTTTTAAATTCTTCTATCTCTAAAATATCGTAATACTCACTTGCAGCAGTGTTTCTGTTAAGAAACTCTTTATAATTATTTTTGTCATATTCAAATATTTCAAAAGAGAAGCTAATGTTACTTTCTTCATCGAAATGTTTGACATAATAATCTTGCCAGATTTGAGTACCAAACATCGTTTCTCTTGGAAAAAGTTGACGCATACGTCTGTTGCTTTCTGTTGATAGAATTTCCCAATTTTTTGGAACTTTTATAGAAAACCAATCCGTATCTCTGTCAATAAACTCTGTCTTATCATTAATATTTTCTGTTGAGTTAATAGATAAAAAAAGTGCCAGAATAAAAGTGATAAATTTTATCATAATGTACACGAAATTAAGTTGTTAAAAACATACAATCTGTCATCATTATAACTTACTCCATATAATTCAGATAAATATTCATGTGCTGTTCTATCTTTAAAATCATAATTAATTAGTCCTGCTATCAAG
>SKIC01000135.1 GCA_007116685.1 Balneolales bacterium | reverse complement strand
TTTATCGGAATGCGAATCGGTACTTCTGAAGCAGATGTGGATAATACAGAATTAAGGAATATCAGTTTTAGTGGATGGAATATCGGACTTTTTATTTTCCAGACAGAACAAGTAAGCTTGCAGGATATCACACTTACCGATAATAACACCGGGCTTTTATCTGCTGAATCACACCAAGTAACGGCTGACAATATTGAAGCTATCGGCGGAGAAACCGGAATCCAAATTAGCGGGCAAGTGGGCAATCCGGCTTCAGGTTTCCAATTCAGCAATATAACTACAACCGGGAACCAGGAATTTGGATTAAACACCGACCGGCTCACCGAATCCAATTTTGAAGATCTCGTGCTTACGAGTAATGGAGTTGGATTGAACCTGCAAATCACAACTGAGACTGAGTTCATTAATGTGAACGCAAGCGAAAATACTAGTCACGGTGTGTTTTTGAATCCTTCATCCACAGGATTAACATTTACCGAATTAACTGCCAATGATAATGGAGGCGAGGGAATACAACTTGCCTCAGCAGATGACAACACATTTATAGAGGTAACTGCTAATGGCAATAGCCAGTCCGGTGTACGCTTGAACGGAATTATAGTCTCAAACCTGCCCTCTTCAGGGAATCAATTTTCAGCTCTTACAGCTGAAGGAAATAATACATCTGGGCTGTATTTACAAGTAGGTAGAGATAATAGCTTTGAAGACTTGCAACTACACGAAAATGGTCAGGCTATCACTTTTACAGGAAATAGTAGTGGAAACGCATTTTCCACTGCGGAGATTAGCGGCCATTCAGTTTCGGCTATTCGCATGAATAATGGCGCAGCTGAAAATCAATTTGATAATATCAACTTGTCAGACAATGGCGAAACAGACGAACATTTTGCCATACAAATACTCGGAGAAAACAGTACAGGAAATCACTTTACGGGTATAACCGTAACCGGTGGGAGCATGGGCGTTTACGTCGAGGCTGATGATCAGATATTTGAAGAAAGCAGCATAAGCAGCGGTGGTACAGCTCTTACAGTGGGCTCACTCGGTAACGACAGTATGTTTAGAAATCTCACACTATTTGGCGAAGAACAAGATTTGGCTCTAGCCACAGGCTCACATAGTCTTAGTTTCGAGAAAATCACCTTTGGAGATGCCCTCGTTTCACTTAGCGGATCTAATCTTAGTGTTAACCGTGCTCAGGCAACCACTGAACAGCCGGAAAATGCTGCATCCTTAGGCTTTTATCTGATGATAGAACAGCTTAATGCTGGTTCATCTGAAGTTGATTCCATTATGTTTCACTTGGAAGAAGAAGATTTACCCGGTGAGGAATCAGAAGAACCTGCCATCTGGTTCTTTAGCGAAAATCAGGAATGGTTGGATCCCGAAGCAGCAGCTTACGAAGCGGGATTTGACGATGAGGAACTTATCGCATTTGCTATAAATACCGATTTGTTGGGTCTCTATGGAGTGTATGCAGCAGAGATGACCACATCAATCAAGGATAATGAATTACCAACGGAATTTGCACTAAAGCAAAACTATCCAAATCCGTTTAACCCTACCACAACCATACGCTATGCCTTACCCCAAGCGGTAGCCGTGCAACTTGAGGTTTATAATATTACAGGACAACGAGTGGCCACACTGGTTAAGGAACCACAAACAGCGGGTTGGCACGAAGTAAGCTTCGATGCAAGTAATCTTAGTAGCGGTGTATATCTGTACCGCATTCATGCCGGAGAATTCTCACAAGTTGTAAAAATGACTTTAATTAAATAGATAATTAGAAAGAAGTGCTGTAATGGTATTGTCCGTTACAGCACTCTAATTTTTGCGTTATAACTTTATAACCTTCGGCAATCAACCCTTAGAAATTCACTTCACCAAACTAACACGCTGCGTAAAAGTTTGCTCTCCTACCCTTAAGCGCACCAGATACAATCCACTGGCGAAGCCATCGGCGTTCCATGTAGCAAAATGTTGTCCCGCTGATTGATGCTCCTGGACAAGATTGGTGATTAAGCGTCCGGTGATATCAAAGACCTGAAGACTTACAAACTGACTCTCAGATAACTGATACGGAATAGTTGTAGTGGGATTGAATGGATTGGGATAACCCGGGAAAAGTGCTGTTGCAACCGGGTTTTGGGAAGATTCAGAATGAGTTGCATTTCCATTATGGAAAACTAAAGAGAGTTCCTCAATGGATGGCGGAACAAAAAAGTCTTTCCATTCAATGTCATCCAAAAACAAACCAAATTCCCCGATTTCCGGAATATCCAGGTAGCGATAATCTAAATTATCAGGAGACTCAAATCTTAAAACCAGTTCCTCAACCTCTTCGGGTTGATTTTTCAGAACCAGAGAAAATGTATCTGATTCTTTTTGCTGAGATTCAAATTGAGAATAATACAAACCATCATCTCCACGAATTGCCCATTGCAGCATTCCTGAAAACGCCGGTGGGTTTTTACTCGTCATTCTGAGTTCAGATTCTGAAAAGATGATATTCGTTGCATAATCACGGGCTGTAGTTTCTCCATTTTTATCAATTCCATAAGCCAAAATCCGAAAAGTTGCATGCTGATAATCTTCCATTGAATTCAGATTCGCATCAGACACAATTTGCATACTCTGAGGAAAAAACAACGATTCTGCATCATCATTCAGGAGAAAAAAAGCTTGTCCCGCTTGGATGGTGTGATTCAAATCAGAACTCAATCGATACGTCTGAGCTTCTATATCCCATATTGAAACAACATCGGAGGGAATATTTCCTTCCATCGCACTCTTACCTCGAATATCAAAGGGATATGGAAAGGGATTCGCTAATAAATTCCATTTATCGCCATCAGAATGCAAGGAAATAGATTTGTTTCCGTAGCTTAGATTATTGGTATTGTAGGAAATCTCGTATTCAGCACCTGAGAACAAGTACCAAATAAATCCATCACCTGGTTGGAGCAAATCCCCGGAATTGGGTGCCTGCCAATTTTCTCCATCATAGCTTGTATAAATGTTTGGAGCAGCATTTGCAAAAGGAAACCCGGATACTCCCTGAATGTTTCCCCAGGCAGCCAGATCATTCATAGTGACATTCGAGACCATTGGTCCGATAAAATGCCATCCTGCTGTATTCAATTTTACAGGATTTTCAGGTGCAGCATTGGTATTAATGATGAAATGAAACCGTTCTTCCTGCTCTACACTTCCGGTAGCAATAGTATAATCAAACTCGTAATTGCTTTCTCGCAAATTAATTGTGCTGTCAGCAATCACATCACGAACTTTTATCTCCCAGTGTTCGGGAACATTATCTAGTTCATTAATACTAAGCGTAAATGATCCTGTTACCTGCAGGTACTTTGACCTTGACTCAACCACAATATTTTCTGCAAGATAATAAGGACGGCTATCCTGTGATTTCTCTCTCTCCTCGCCCAATCGCTCACCTAATAATGAAATGGTAGCGTATCTGCTGCCAAGTGGAGTCAGTTTACTGGCATCGTAAATATCCCATCCATTTTGGGCATTTGGATGAAAATAAAATTGAATGGCGTTGTCGGTTGAGGTAAACTCGTCTCTGGTGTCTACACCCTGCAATTGAAATTTGATAGTGCGGATAGAAGTTTGAGCTGATAAAATCGAGACGTCAATCAGCAACAAAAAAGTAAAAAGAATAAGGATGAAATTTCTCAGCACAGAATGTCCATTTTTTAAATACCGAACACGACACCAATAATCCTGAACAGAAACAGTACGTAGATTGATGCAATCAAAGACATAGTAAACGTAGTTCGAAACGTAACCAATTTATACTTTTGGAATAATGGCGTTACAACAAATTCGATGAGAGCGGCGATTCCAAGCAGGTACAAGCCATTTACAGAAAATATCTGAAAGAAAATCCAGCTAAAAAAAAAGCCCAGCGTATTAAAAATACCGAGTGGTTCCTGAAAAATTAATGCAAATTTTGAGCCTAAAGCCTCTCCGGAAAGCAGCATGTGCAAAAATACGCCCAGCATAATCAGAAGCACATATAATGTTGTTTTTACTGAGGAACTAGATCCCGCCATAGATAGTACATTGAGTTAATTAAGGAAAAGCCAAAAATATAAATTTACACACGTACTACCTAACAAATACAGGATTATGAAGAATAAATAATCTCTAGCTAACGTGATGCTTTCCAGTTTTCGATGAATTTTTGATTGAATTCATCCATCATTTCATAGAATGCTTTCATCTCTCTCATTCTCTCAATGATATAATCCGCATCATCGCCACCGTTTTCGTTTGCTTCAGCAGCATATTTGCCGGCAATTTCTATATTTTTTCGCATTTTTTCAGCGTGATTGATATAAGCTTGACCAAAGATATCGTCAGTCGCTTTATAGTAATCTTTGCGATCACCGGGCACCCACTCTTTCTCGATGAGATTCTTATCCTTTAGTCTGCGACAAATTTGAGATATCGGTCCTTTCGACATTTCGAGTAAGTCTGATATTTCATCCAAAGATTTTGGTTCTTTGGAAATAATCAATAAAGCTACGATACGACCCATTAATGGATTTAAACCAAAATTGCTGTAACTTTCGGCATAATCAGCAATTATATTCTTCATCAAGGCAGACTTTTCTTTTGTCATCTCAAATACATTTTATGCGTTTCAAACATTTAAAAACTTATAAATGAAATAACGCCTTTTTCCGATGCTATGCAACTATAATAAGTGATAGTTGTTCAAGATTAGACGCAATTTACTTCTCTTTATTTCGTATAATCATTGTAAGAACATTGTTAATACAAGGAACTGCGCAAAATGATTAAAAAACTTCAGAAAATTGGAAACAGCAGAGGTATTCTCTTAGAAAAACCTCTTTTAAAGCTTCTCAAAGTTGATGAAGAAGACAGTGTAGAAATAATTCCTCATGAGGACGGGTTGTTGATTAAGAGAGTAAATACAGAGTCAGCATATCATCACATTAGCAGAAAACACCGTAAGTCATTAGATAAATTATCTAAATGAAATCTAATCCTATTTTTTTGACGGCAAGTGATGTCTTATTTATTCACGATCACGAAATAAAAACTGCAGGAGGTGAACCAAGTATTCGCGATCATAATGGTGTTAAAGCATGCGTAGAATCTCCAAAAGCTAGTTTTGATGGAGAATATTTATACGATTTGTTTGGAATGGCGGCAAGTTATCTTATTTGTCTAACGATGCGTCATCCGTTTGTTGATGGAAACAAAAGAACAGCATTAGCCTCAGCACTTACATTTTTGTATTTAAATGGTTATTCAATAGATGAATCCTACGATGAGGAGCTAGCTGATTTAGTACTAAGTTTTATTTCAAAAAAAATATCAGAGGAGCAAGTTGCTAATCATTTCCGATCTAAATCAAGAAAGGTTTAGTCATACATTTGGGAGACTACCTACGGTATTTCTTTACCAGCGATATTCCATTCGAATGAAGGCATTATCGTAGCGGGCGCCTCCCTCCTGTACGTGGAAATCTGCATCTATATCGAAGCCGGCACCT
>SKIC01000079.1 GCA_007116685.1 Balneolales bacterium | reverse complement strand
GTAGGAACCTCGGGTCGGGTACCGGAGGGGACATTCCGCACCATCGCCATCATACCGGGCGTGTCCATATCTTACTCATTCTAAATCAGGAGAACGAATATGATTTTATTCAGAAACACCTTTTTATTACTTACGGCTCTGTTAGTTCTGAGTCAATGTGAATCCGTAATTGATAGCAATACTCCTGATTCCGGAACGCTAAATTTGGATAGATACGTAGCCGTTGGAAACTCACTGACAGCAGGCTACGCCGATAATGCCTTGTATTTGGAGGGGCAGTTAGTGTCTTATCCCAATTTACTTTCTCAGCAATTCCAAAAAGTGGGCGGTGGAAATTTCAAGCAACCTTTGGTTGATGCCGGTCCCGGTTCTGATGCCAATGGTAATGCCCGCTTAGTTCTTGGGCTGAGTAACGGAAATCTCGGTCCGATGCCTGCCGCTGCTCAAGGTCAGAATATTTTTGATGACCGATTTACAGAGCCCGTTCAAAATCTGGGCGTACCCGGAGCAAGAGTTTTTCATATTCCTCTGGAAGGTTTTGGGAACACACAGGCCGGAGCCGGAAATTTCAATCCTTTTTATACCCGTTTTAAAAGTTCTGCCAATGCTTCCTTATTACAGGATGCCGTCTCGCAAAATCCAACATTTTTTAGTCTTTGGATAGGAAATAACGATGTTTTGGGATACGGGACTTCCGGTGGAGTAGGAACAATCAACGGGATTTCGGATATCGATATTACGCCTTTGAGTGTCTTTACGGATGCCATCACAGCAACAGTTCAAGCTTTGGTTTCTACCGGAGCAGATGGTGTGATATTAAATATCCCGGATATCACATCCATTCCATTTTTCACAACGGTACCATGGGATGCTGTTGAACTGACTGCCACACAAGCCAGTAATTTCAGATCGCAATTGTCCAGTGCCGGCGTGCCATCTGCCTACATACCCAATTATCAAGCCGGATTTAACGGCTTTTTGATTGTCGATCCTGATTTGGATGATCGTCCGGAGCAATTTCGATTTCGTCTGGCAACAGCAGAGGATCACATCCTCTTAACCGTGCCCCAGGATTCGCTTCAACCTGCGCCATTAGGACCGGGCTGGGGCACCACAGTACCCATTCCGGATCAATACACATTACGGGCTCCTCAGGCAGCAAACGTAGCCGAAGCCACAGCTCAATTCAATAATGTAATTGAAAATCTTGCGTCCGAGCACAATCTGGTATTTGTAGATGTGAATGCCTTACTAGTCGGCGTCAAAGAGCAAGGTGGCATCAATTTCGACGGTATGACATTAACGCTAGATTTCGTCAGCGGCGGAATCTTTTCACTGGATGGCGTCCACCTAACCGACAGAGGCAACGCCATAGTAGCAAATTACATCATCGAATCACTAAATAACGCCTTCGGAGCAGCAATCCCGGTTTTCAATATTGGAGATTTTAAGGGAGTGAGATTCCCGGGCTGAAGTTACCCGCCGAGGTGATTTTTGTTCGGAGTTTTTTGGAAGACTTATAAGAGGTACCGCTCCTCCGGAGCTGTGGGATTTGTTATTGCTATTGTTGCTACAAAGGTGGCATCCCTCTGGGATTATGGCCAATCAGCCTTGATGAAATTTTATAGTTATTTAAAATCATGGTCGCAAAGATATATTGACATATAGCCTTATTTAAAGCAATAATAGATTTACGATTTAGCTCCAGAGGAGCGAAATCTTTGTAGAATGTAGAATTCCAATAAATTCTAATAGCCCCGGAGGGGCGATACTTTTTTTATCGGAATATGTTACGCTGCGTGAGGATCACTGCGGTGGGGCTGGTGGTTTAAAAAATCCTAAAAAAAGAAAGTAAAGCAGTCAGGGTTTTTGTACCTTCTTGGCGAAGAAAAACCGCTTTTTTAAACTAATCTAATGAAGTTATGGAAATCACTAAAGTTGCTGTAATTGGTGCCGGAACAATGGGGAATGGCATCGCTCACGTTTTTGCGCAGTCCGGATTTAAAGTCAATTTAATTGATGTTAACCAAGGTAGTCTCGATAGAGCTTTGGCCACTATCGATAAAAATCTGAGCAGAATGGTTGCGAAGGATAAGATTTCAGAATCCGATAAAGACGCTGCTCTTTCCAGGATTCAGACCTTTACGGATATAAAATCAGGTGCTGACTCTGTGCAACTTGTGGTGGAGGCTGTGAATGAAAATTTTGATCTCAAGACTAAAATCTTCAAAGAACTGGCAGAGGTTACTTCAGAGGAAACCATCCTTGCTTCTAACACTTCCTCGATTTCTATCACAAAATTGGCAGGTGTGGTGAAGGAGAGAAGCGAGAAAGTCATAGGTATGCACTTTTTTAATCCCGTGCCGGTGATGAAGTTGGTTGAGGTTGTTAATGGACTTGATACCTCAGATGAAACGTACGAAGTCATCGAAAATCTCTCCAAAAAATTAGGCAAAACACCCGTTTATGTTAATGATGCTCCGGGTTTTGTATCGAACAGAGTTTTGATGCCAATGATAAACGAAGCCATTTTCTGTGTCTATGAAGGCGTAGCAACACCGGAAAATGTAGACGAAGTAATGAAACTAGGCATGGCACATCCTATGGGACCATTGCGACTGGCTGATTTTATCGGCTTGGATGTTTGTTTGGATATTCTGCGTGTGCTTTACGACGGCTTTGCCGATCCAAAATACCGTCCATGCCCCTTACTCGTAAAAATGGTAGATGCCGGCAAACTAGGCGACAAAACCGGAGAAGGATTTTATAAGTACTAAACTAATCTGCGAAAACTAAAAAAAGCCCCTCCTTTGGAAGGGTTTGGGGAGGTAAAAAATTACTGCCGCGACAGTGATATGGAGAGCTTAATTCTCCATATCACTCAATTCGATATTCAAGGCATCTGTAGAAATTCGAATTTCGAGGATAGACTGGAACAGCGATATCGCAAGCATTATCAGGCTGATTCCAAAAATGATGGCGCCTATCAGATAATAATCAACGAACAAAAGAAACATGCAGACCACGCACAAGAGTAGACTTGCGACTCCCCAAATCTGCATTTTCTTGATAAGTACAACTCGCTTTCGTAGATTCGCAATTTGTCCGGCAATTACAGATTTGGGATTATCCAAATAACTGGCGTGCAAACTACGAATCAGATTCGCTATCGTCAGAAATCTACTGGTATAAGCCAGCAATAAAAGAGAGATAGCAGGGAAAAGGAGAGCCGGTGTACTTAGTTCAAGCTGCATAATTATAAGCTGGCAACACTTTGGCTAAGAATTTCATAGGGAACAGCACCAATCCAGGTTTCTCTGATAATACCCTCAGCATCAACCAAAATAATAGTAGGTGTTATGCGGATTTGAAAAGGTGCCGGGAAATTCAAAACATTTGCACCGATGGCCATATCGCTTTTTACATTGTACTGATCACGAAATGCTTTGAGTGTTCTTTCATTTTCCTGGGAGATATGTAAAACCTGAAGTTCGGATAAGTCATAAGTCTCTTCTAATCTCTCAATTTCAGGAACTAACTGCACACAGAAATAGCAAGTAGACCTGAATGAGACTACCAAAACAGGAGTACCGCGATAAGCCTCAAGGCGAGTTAAGTTGTCTTCATCAATATTACGAAATGAAATTGACGGTGCTTCTTGACCAACAAAACTTTCAATAACATTACTTACTTGATTAACACGTTCGTTACCATCAGCGAAGCGTTGGTAAATGTTATCTACCCAGCTTTGCGCCGCAAGGGGTGAAGATGAAATCAAAAGAAAAGCAAAAATTGCGAAAAGGAATTTCATAGTTACGATAATAAATGAATAAATAAGTTGTATCTAATTACGTTTGAACGTTACTAATGTGAGATTTCATTTCCAAGCGAAGCATTTAATTTTCTAGGAGAATTCGAAATTTGATGATCTTTTATTATTTTCGAAATGTTTGATAAAAACACTCCATTATCCATTTATGATACGTCTATTCACTGCTATATCTGTTCCCGATGAGACCGTACAAGAACTGAGCGGTGTTACTATGGATATTCAGGGCGTACATTGGGTAGCTAATAATCAATATCACATCACGCTTACCTTTATTGGGGATGTGAATGTTTGGATGTATCGGCAAATCAAAACTCAGTTGGGTATGATAATTCCTGAGGCTTTTTCGATAAGAGGTCAGGGTTTGGATGTTTTTCATAACTCTCAAAACCAACCGCATGTATTGTATGCAAAAGTAGATGTTACCGAGGCTTTACAAACACTGAGAGATGAAATTCAGGATATTTTGTTTTCAATGGGTGTGGATTGCGACACTCGTGCTTTTGTACCACATATTTCTTTGGCACGTCTCAGACCTAACGCTGATATGAATAGCGTAAATACATTGATTCAGAATTACCAAGAAAAAAGCCTCAAAGAATTCTCAGTAGATAATTTCGCATTGTTTTCCAGCAGATTATCTCAAAAGGGCGCCATACACACTCAAGTCGCAAGTTATCACACCGTATCTCACTATCAGGATGTTTTATGAAATATAAATTCCTCTACATTGTCACATTGGTAACAGGAATTGTCGTTTTTTTGGTTGGCGTGCAAAATCTATACACCTTCTGGGGAGAAGTTAGTTTTGCTGGTTTGGTTGGTCAGGCAACAGGATTTATCTGTATTGTTGGTGGCCTTGTTAACTTAATTGTTTCCTACAAATTCAAATCCCTGCTGGAAAAAATTAAGGCAATCAAAGCCCCCGAACTTGTTGATGTCTGATTAAGGCAAATTAGTAGCGCCCATTAGGAACTTGTCACATTCTCTGGCTACACCGCGCCCTTCGTTAATAGCCCAAACGACCAGACTTTGACCTCGTCTCATATCACCAGCTGCAAAAACGCCTTCTACATTGGTGGTGTATACTTCGTGTTCTGCTTTGGCATTTGAGCGTTCGTCTTTTTCTATGCCTAATTGATCAAGTACAGGATGTTCAGGTCCGGTAAATCCCATAGCCAATAATACCAAATCTGCTTTCCATACTTTTTCAGAGCCTTTTACTTCTGATGGATAATGTCGGCCATTCTCGTCTTTTTTCCAGGTAATCTGTACCGTATGTAATTCCTTCACATTGCCGTTTTTGTCGCTAGTGAATTTTTTGGTCATGATTTCGTACTGACGTGGGTCATCTCCAAACTTGGCTTTGGCTTCTTCCTGACCATAATCCAGTTTGTATACATTAGGCCATTCCGGCCATGGATTCGCGCTATCTCGTCCTTCAGGTGGTTTAGGCATGATTTCAAATTGCGTAAGCGTAGCACATTTATGGCGTAGAGAAGTAGCAACGCAGTCTGTTCCGGTATCTCCACCACCAATTACGATAACGTGTTTGTCTTTGGCGGAGATAAATTTACCGTCATAATGATTAGAATCGAGCAAACTTTTAGTATCGGCATGAAGGAAATCCATTGCGTAATGAATTCTTTTGGCGTTTCGTCCTTCTATTTGTAAATCGCGGGGGATGGTTGCGCCACCTGCCAGAATAACCGCATCAAATTTCGACTGTAAGACCGT
>SKIC01000190.1 GCA_007116685.1 Balneolales bacterium | reverse complement strand
GTTGATGGCAATGTTCAAGCTGATTGGGAAAACAGTCGTGATTTCGACGGTGATGAAGTTTCTTACACATTTACCGTATATGCTTCAGATGATACAGCATTCGAAGCACCATTATTTACGCAATCTACCGATACTAGCGTAGTTGTAATTGAGTTTGAAACTTTGGATGCATTCCTTGCTGACCTCGGTTTAGAGGAAGGTGACCAAGTTAACGCTCTTTGGACTGTTTGGATTTCTGATGGTCGTGACTCTGTACAGGTTTCAACCAAATCTGGCCCGGTATTCACACCTATCGCAAGACCTGTAACTTTTGAAAGAGCTTCTGCTGCCTCTGCAGATTTGGATGATATGCCAGGCACTTTTGCTCTTGAGCAAAACTTTCCGAATCCGTTTAACCCAACTACAAGCATCCAGTATAGCTTACCGGAAGCGGCTTTGGTTCAGATTTCCGTGTATGACATACTTGGTCGTAGAGTAGCTGTGTTGATTAACGAAGATATGTCAGCAGGTACTCACATGGTTAATTTCGATGCTGCCCGCTTGGCTAGTGGTATGTATATCTATCGTATGCAAGCTGGTGAATTCGTTCAAACCAGAAAAATGATGCTTATTAAGTAAGCATAGTCTTAACTCAAACCTGAGTTTACTTTCATTCTCAAGTCCCTTCTGCAACAGCAGAGGGGACTTTCCCAAAAAAATCTCATTTGTGAAGGGAAATTAGAGTTGAGAGGTAACAAAGGTTATTTTTTTCAAATAACACTTTTCCAGAATGCGTTTACAATCGCTACTATCGGTACTCTTGTTATATCTGCTTTTTGTATCCTGTGATACATTAACCGGAGATCTTAATGAAAACTTGCCTCCAAGAACATTTCTTGCTGTTGAGGACATAAATCTACCGGAAGATCAGCGCCTTTCCAGTCAGGTGCGAATTCGTTGGTGGGGTGATGATCCCGATGGGTATGTAGCGGGGTATGAATATTGTATTGGCGCATTAGAAGATTGTGGCTGGGAAAATGCCGGACAAACCACAGATACCACTTTCGTATTACCTATTCCTGAAGGCGATGCTGATGCTGATGTTAGATTCAGCGTAAGAGCTTTTGATAATTTGGGCTTAAGAGATCCTGAACCTGCCACCGTTGTATTTCCAATTAAGAATACACCACCAACCATTGAATTTAATCGTTTAGAAACTCCACCGGATACCACCTATCACTTCTTTAGTTTTGGATGGAATGCGGATGATTTAGATGGATTTGAAAATCTGAATTATATAGAAGTAGCTCTCAACGACACTTCTGATTGGGTTCGTTTACCTGTTGATATAGACTTTGTCAGTGTTAGAATTTCCAATCCGGAAATGGAAATTGCTGATGGCGAAATGTTTTTTGGTAGAGCTTTAAATACCAGTGGTCTTAGTCTGCCTAATATCAGAATGAATGATGATAATATGCTCTACATAAAAGCTGTGGATAATTCCTTAGCTCAAAGTAATGTAGATACAACAAGCTGGTACGTGAAACGTCAACTTTCAAATATTCTATTCTTGATGGATCACGATGCAGGCAACCCTCGCTTTGAGCAATTTATAGATATACTTGCTGAAATGGGTTACAGTAATATTGATTTTATTGATATTTCCGATGGAACAGTTCCTAGTGGACAAAAAGTGCCTTTATCTAATGCATTACCGCAGATAGTTGAACCTACTCTTCAGCAAATGCTTGCAGATTGGGATCATATTATATGGTACACCAATAATTTTGATAGAAATTTAACTTATGCTATTGATGCTACGTCAGTATTTTTAGCCAATGGAGGAAGTATTTTTGTCAATTCTCCAACAAGAAGTAACAGTCCTGATGATCCGGCCATACAATTCTTACCAATGGTTGATGTGCAAAGACCTATTGCCGGAGTTTCAAGTTACCGTTTACCATCAGGTCCCAACTTGATTAAGACAGATGAGAATTTTCCGTTCAACGATCTTTCAGTTCGGTCACTTCAGGTAAATCAATTTCCTTTAGTTGTCAGTCCGGATATTTTGGTTCTACTCGAAGGGAATTATACCGATCAATCAAATAACGATGTAGAAGGTATATCCAGAGCCATAGCTACCATTAATGACGAAAGAAACATCGGATTTCTTGGATTAACATTTGATGCCGTATTGGGCTACAGACAAGTAAACTCAGATGACGAAATCGCAGGACGTGAAAATATCATTGAGTTTCTTCGATATGTATTAAACGACGAATTAGGATTTGAGCAATGAGAATGACTACAAAAGTATCCTTATTATCCATTCTAACAGCCATCTTTCTTTTTGGATTATCTACTGATAAAGTAGTAGCACAAACCGGAAACATTTCAGGTACCGTAATAGAACAGGGTACAGGAGAGGCTCTAATTGGTGTAAACATTTTTATCAGAGGTACCAACTTTGGTGCGGCATCTGACATAGATGGTAACTTTACCATTCGGAATATTCGCCCCGGTTCATACAACGTTGAGGTAAGTTACATCGGCTACGATCGTATGCTCTTTTCTGATGTTGTAGTACGTGCCGACGAAACTACTCGTTTGGATATTGAAATGAGTCCTCAGGTGCTATCTACAGATGAAGATATTGTAGTAGTAGGGGAGCGCCCTATATTTGATATTGAGCAATCATCCACAGTTTCTTCCGTAAGTCGTGATCAAATTCAAGCTGCTGCTGCGCGCCGTATTGATGACGTAGTTGGTATGCAAGCCGGTGTTTTTCAAGACCCTTCCGGATTGTATATCCGAGGTGGTAGAGCAAGTGAGACCGGTTTTGTTGTGGATGGTGTTTCTGCTCAGGATCCTTTATCAGGTACTGGATTTGGTCTTGATTTAGGTTCTAATGCTTACGCAAATGTAGAGGTTACTACCGGTGGTGTAGGTGTTGAGCACGGCGATGTAACTTCTGGAGTAGTCTCTGTAAGAACACAGGAGGGCGGCGAAAACTACCGTGGATTTTTCTCTCACAAAAGAGATAACCCTGGAAGAATGACCGCTTTTGAATCAAACTTCTTTACGGATGTATATGAAGTAAATTTTGGTGGACCTGCTCCCATTTTTACCTACTTATTACCGGCTGTAGGTCTTGAACTACCGGGAACTTTACGCTTTTTCTTTGCTGGTCAGGCATTTACTACCAATGAGTTTATGAAAAATACGGCTGACCAGGTTCGCTCATCCATTATCGACGATCCGTTTTGGTCACCACGTCAGGATAACCGCTGGTCAGGTATGCTTAGAATGACTTATCGACCTAAATCTACAATCAGGGTAGATGCGGCATATACCAGATCGCTTACGGTTAATCAAAATACCCGAATGCTTCAGGTAGTAGGGGATGACGTTCAGATTCGCCCTGGCTATCAATTTTTCTTTGCCGAGAACCTTGACAATGCCAATACATACGCCCACGATAGTAAAATGGCTTACGTGAAATGGACACATACGCTTGATTCTAATACCTTTTATGATGTCCAATTTAGCCGTTTGTTTGTACGTTTGCGTGCAGATGCCAATGGTAGATTCTGGCGCCCTGAAAGAGTAGATGGTGATTTTGATGCATCCAGTATTGTAACGCCTCCAATTATTGAATTCGAAACAGGCCGCGATTTCCGTTACGTGCTTCCAGGAGCAGGTTTCGCTAATAATGGCGGTATAGCAAGCTTGTGGCACGATCACTATGCCGAAGAGTACACGCTCCAAGCAAATTTTACCCGCTTTTTCTTAGATCAAACCAATCGAGTTAGAATCGGTTTGGATATGAAATTCAACGAGTATCAATGGATTGATATCACTCGACCTTGGGTTGGAGCTCCAATTCAGATTGATGAAGATACGTTTACCGAAACACAGCGCTTAGGTTCTTCATCGGATATTTGGAATGTACAACCTCGAAGAGGAGCCTTATTTGTAAATGATCAAATCCGCTATCGTGGACTTATTGCCAATATTGGTGCTCGTTTAGAGTACTGGGCTCCGGGTAAATATGTAGATAATGCCGTAAATGATCCTTTATCACCCATTCCGGATGAAATCCGAGAAGCATATTTGAATGATACTTATGAGGCATTCGGATATCGTTTTAAAATGAGATTATTACCGAGACTTAGTGTTTCTTTCCCTGTACGTGAAAATCAGGTGATGTTCTTCAATTATGGTCATAAGAGCAAATTGCCTCACCCAACATTTATTTATGCTGGTTTAGATCCTTTCTATCAGGACAGGTCATTCCTTTCAAATCTCGGTAATCCCAATTTGAATCCTGAAGTTGATATCAGTTATGAAATCGGTCTCAGAAATCAACTTACATCTAATGATGCTCTGAATGTTTCTGTATTCTGGAGCGACAAATACGACTTCGTTACTTCTGAAAGAATTGTAATTCTAGATGCCTTAGGCAGAGAATCAGAAAGAGCATTCCGTGTTAATGGTGACTTTGCCAGAGTACGTGGAATCGAAGCAACCTATATCAAAAGATATCAGGATTGGTTTCAGGGTCAGTTAACGGCTACTTATTCCAGAGCAGAAGGCTTGAACTCAACTTCTAATGATGCCTTACAAAATCTTTTGGTTGGTGGTCAGGCTATTGGTAATAATATTGAGACACCATTAGCCTGGGATCGTCCTTGGGATATAAAAGGTAATGTTACTTTTACCTACGACAGACAAGATCCTTTATTTGGCTTGCGCCCATTGAATCAATTCAAAGTGTTCTTATCCGGTATGTATCGAAGCGGTCAGCGTTACACTCCTATGATCTTCATTGACAATGAGCGTAATCCCGTAACTGGTGATCGTGATTGGAGACCAATCTACGAAAGAGATCCGGATCCAAATGCACGTTTTTCTGAGGTTGGTCCATCATGGGTATCCTTTGATTTGAATATTCAGCGTTGGTTTACTATCAGCGGCTCAAGAGTAGTTACTTTTCTGGAGATTTCTAATCTTTTTAACAACCAGAATGCTGCAATAATCAACCCTGTAACCGGTAAAGCTTACAGAACAGATTACCCAACAGATCCGGATGCTTTGGTTGCACTCCGAGACGACCGTAGCTTTGATGTTCCGTCTAACGTGCGTGACCCTCGTTATGTTGATCCTCGTGACAATAACAGGCCTTCATATTTGAATCCAGCCAACTTCCTTGAGCAAAGACACATCATGTTTGGTGTAGCTATTAATTTTTAAGTGAATAACCGAAACGAATAGAGTATTCTACTGTGATTTTTAAACATTTTTCCAAATCCATTGTTTTGCTGCTTTTGCTTTTTTGCGGTACTGAAATTGCCAAAGCACAAATTTTACCGAGCCTTGGTGGTTCTCGGTCAGGTACATCCGGTTTTCAATTCTTAAAAATTGGTGTTGATGCCCGTTCATCAGGTATGGGTAGTTCAAACGTAGCTGATGCATTTGATGCCTCATCTTTATACTGGAATCCGGCTCTTGCTGTACAAATTGGTCGCAATGAGGTTTATGCAAATCACACCAGGTATTTTGCAGATATCAGCCACAACTATCTCGCTTATGT
>SKIC01000159.1 GCA_007116685.1 Balneolales bacterium | reverse complement strand
TATCTAAGAAAAAGACCGTATCAAATTAATCGGTTGAGAGGGGTTATCTCATAATTTTTGCTCATTTTAAAGCATCGGTGCCATAACAAGCGTTTCGTGCTGACGGGTGAGCGCTAGTTGCTTAAATTCTGTCTTGGTCGCCCCGCAGCACAAACGCCAAGCCGTTAGTAGCCCTTCCTTTACGTTAAAAAATATCAAGCCGTTTCTAAATCGGGTTTTAATTTTCCTGTAAGAAGATTGCCAATCTGTTTTTTGGATATACCGAGTCGTAATAACGTTTTGATCATTAAATCCAGCGAAGTGCTTGGTTCGCCGGCTTCCATTTTGGCTACGCGAGACTGACTTGAACCGATTGCTCTGGCTAATTGCTGTTGCGTCAAACCTCGTTTTTTACGCTGGGATTTTACGAGTCCACTGATTTCAAGGCGTATTTCAATATAGGTTTCCTCTTCCGGTTTTAATCCCAGAAATTCAGCCGCTGTGCCTACGCGAAATCCTTTTTCTTCAAGTTTTGCTTTTCTATGCTGTTCCATAATAAACCTTATTGTTTGTATAACTGTAATCGTTGCTTACACCTGTCTATGACTTCCGTTGGCGTTTTCTGTGTTTTCTTTGCAAATACCTCCAAAATTGCAATAGCGTCAAAGTCTATATGGTAAACGATTCTCCAGGTTTTGCCTTTATCGTTAATTCTGAGTTCATGGCAGTTTTGTCCAATACTTGGCATTGGCCGGGAAACCGGCATTTCAAGTAATTCGCCTTTTTGTAATCTTCTTAGCAGAAATCCGGCTTTAATTCGAGCTTCCACGGAAAATGGAGGTGTTTTGACTTCACCATGAAGCCATACCAAGTATTTATCGTTTTCTGACATAAATAAAATATGTCACATTTGATATTGCGAAACAACACCTATTTTATTTTCTGTACTCGCTGGGCTACTAACATGCGTTTCAATGGGACTTGGCCACGTATAGCATGATTTTGCGTCCAATGCTTGCACCCTATCCATAAATTCCTCACATTATTTGATCAAAGGCCAAGCCCATTAAACGCTGGGTCGTTAGCCATACTTTTTTAGTTTTCTCATATTATTTGGGCAAGTCAGAAAGTTTGATTCTTTTGTAGGCACCACGCTTTTTGTCTTCTGGATGTGGCTCTATTCCTAAAATGGTTATTTCTCTTCTCTCGGGTCCGTACGTCCAATAAAATCGTCTCGCAGTTTTTCCCTGATCCAAATATGACTGCCAAATTTTCAATCCATATTTTTTGCTTAATTCATCAATTTCATGTGTTTTGAATCCGGGGTGCCTAGGGTTGGAACTCAATATTTGGATCGCCCTTCCGAATCTGGTGAACAAATCATTTTCATCAGCACTCAACTCGTCTGATTTTTTGCGTTTTATAAGATCATCCCATAATTCCTGCATTTCCGGAACACCCATACGAACTTTGTACATATAGTATTAATCCAGAAGTTTTTTTAATTCATCCATATCTACTGGTTTTGATGCTTTTCCGGTTTTGAAATTTCTGACAGCCTTGTCAACCATTTTTAATGTTCGTTCAGAAATCTCATCGGGATGTACCAACTCTCTGGGACTAAGTTCAATAGTACCATCTTTCTTTTCAGTAACATGATAGAATTGTGTCTGAGCACCCCGAATAGTAATTCGTTTTTTTGAATCCAATTTGGCATCATATTCCATAATTGCTTGTGCCATTTTTCAAACTCCTGTTTTATGAGTAAAAAGTGCAATGTGGGATTTCCCACTAAACAATTTACGCAATATTGAATCGTATTCAAAAAATTTGATCTAGCGTATGGCTAACAACCATTTCAACGCGGTCTTGGCCACGTAACGCATAATTTCACGCCCCTGCCCTTGTTTTAGTTGTTAGTTTTCCTCACTTTATTTGCTTCAATGGCCAAGCCGGTTAAATGGCAAACCGTTATATAACAAAACTAAACCTGCAAAAGTAAATTTTCGAGACGGTTAGCGGTGTTCTTTAGATTTGTTTTCCGAAATTTTTCAAGTATTTCGGCAGCTGTAACGGGCGGATTTTTTAGATGCTCCACTTGGTTTATAAAAGCTTGAGTGGCTTTAATAGGAGACTTCTCAATTAGAGTTATCAGAAAATCATCGGGATGTACCGCCTCTATTCCATGTTTAGTTAACTCATTGGAGGGAAAATCCTTGATGTTAAAGGTTACGATGAAATTGGCATCACTTTTAATCGCTGCGGCCAAAACATGTACATCGTCAACAACAGGCAAGTTTAATCCTTTGTACAAATGTTCGTAGCCTTTGACATTAGCCCGTGGAAATGCGTCATTCATCATAAAACGCACTCTGTCAAAACTTTTAGCGGTTAGATCGGGACGGTTTTTGAGTACATTTCGAATCCACTCGTAGTTAATCTGATCACTCCACCTAGGTTTGAAGAGTTTTTGCTGTGCTAAATAAAGAAGAAAATCTCGAAGGTGCGCTGCGTACAAAACACAGGCGTCCAGAACAACAATCTTGTTCATGGAGATTTAGTACAAGTTCAGAAGTTGGGACTCTTCGGTAAGTTTCTTCAGTTTCCCCAGTGCAACTTGTTGCTGTTTCTCTTCATAATTTTTCAGCTCGGAGAACAGTACTCTGCGATGACGGCCAACTTTTTTATAAGGCAGTTTGCCGGCTTCCATTAACCGAACGATAAAAGGGCGTGACACATCAAGATAATCGGCCGCTTGTTGAGTGGTCAAATACTTGTTTTCACTGACGATTTCGGAGTTTTTTCCCTCAGACAGGTTTTTTAGAATAGTTTCAATGCTGTCTAAAGCCGAAACTGGAAGTTGAAAGGTAGTTCCATCCTCCTTAACAGCAAGTTCAATCGATGATTTATTGTTTTTATGAAGTTTCGATATCTTGCGAATACTCTTTAATGAGCGTTTAGCAAGGTCTTGGTCAGTAATCGTCGGATTTGCCATAATTGTTGTAATTTGAAATGAATAGAATAATATACGAAATATTCGAATTATTCGAACAATTAGAATCACCTTTCGAGGCAGGTTTTGTTATATAACAAGCGTAGCGCTTCGCGGTTCTCCGAATCGTGCTGACGGGTAAGCTTTGGTTGCTTAAATTCGGGCTTGGTCGCCCAGCAGCACAAACGCCAAGCCGTTATGTAACCTACCTTTTTCTTGTTCCCAATAGTGGAACTTTTTATATTCACTTATGCGAGTTATTGCACGAAGAACATTACGTGAATTTTGGAATAACCACTCAGATTCTGAGGATGCTTTAAAAGCATGGTTTTCTGAAGCGGAAAATTCTCAATGGGAATCACCCTCTGACATAAAGAAAAAATATCCGCATGCAAGCATTCTTCCTGATAATCGAGTGGTTTTCAACATTAAGGGTAATACCTATCGCTTAATAGTCAAAATTAATTATGACCACGGGCAGGTGTTCATCCGTTTTGTAGGAACACATGCCGAGTATGACAAAATAGATGCAACGACAATTTGAAGCGGAACTTAATTATGCAGATTCATCCAATACATACCGAACAAGATTATAAAAATGCCTTAGAGCGGATCGAAGAAATCTTTGATGCCAAACCGGGTACAAAAGAGGGTGATGAGTTGGAAATTCTTGGCATTTTAGTCGATGAATATGAGAAAAAGAATTTCCCTATAGAAGCGCCAAAACCGGTTGAAGCGATTACGTTTAGAATGGATCAGCTTGGAATGGAACAAAAAGATTTGGCACGACTTTTAGGTTCGAAATCCAGAGCTAGTGAAATTCTCTCTGGTAAACGATCACTTTCACTTCGACAAATAAAAATCCTGTACCGAAAACTTGGCATTCCAGCCGATGTTTTAATTCAGGAAGCAGCGCCGGTTACATAACAAACCAATTCAAGCGGACGCAACCAGCAACAGCATAATTTCGCCGCCCCTGCCCTTGCAATAACTCTAAGTTTTCCCCACTTTAATGCAACCAAGGTTGCGCCGCTTATTTGCCGCACCGTTATGTTGCTTTCCCCAATTTTTTAAAAAACACAAACTGAAAAAATCCGGAAATATTTATAAATCGCTTCGGATTGTTTGTTGTTGCGGCCTGATTTTTTTGGAAATTGCTATTTTTTCGCGCCCTTTAAAATTCGCTTTTTAGTGTTTTTGCGGGATGCTTTTGTGGTTCGTTTTTTACTAACGGGCGGCTTCGCAGGATTTTGCTGGATTTTGGTTTTTTGCTTCGGGGCGCTTGGTGTTGCCGCGTTTTGGTATGGTTTTTAACCCGAATGCGGACTCCGGCTGGTGGCGATTTTTGAAAATGTCGTTTTATTGATCAATTTTTGTGAAATTTCGTTTGGCAATTCGGGTTATTCGCAATTTTCGCGTTGTGGAACGTTGGCATTTCGGCGTTTGGTAATTGTTGGGCGCTTTTGTTTGTGAAATTTGCGACGGAATTTTAAAATTTTGCCGATTTTTTCGGTTTGTGGGTCACGTTTGGTTTGATCTGCGGCGCATGGGAGGGCGCGGCTTTTTTGGCTTCTGTATGGCGCAAACATTAAAACTCATCTCGGCGAGACTCCGAACCGTTCCACATAGTTGCGTTTGAAGGATTTGACGGATTTGTAGCCGATTTTGTATGCCAGCTCATTTAACCGAATATCGGGAGAACGCTCTACGAGTCTGGCGGCGTATTGCAAGCGGACTTCCCGGATAAAAGCAGCGGGGGTCATTCCGGAATCTTTTTCGATTTTTCGAAAGAAATTGCGTTCACTCATCGCAAAGGCATCGGCCAGATAAGAAGACGTCAAACGGGAGTCGTCAATATGCTCCAAAATGTAGTTTTTCACATTCTCGGATAAAGATGTCTCTTCGGGTATTTCATCTTCTGAAAGTCCAACCATAAACGACTGACGACGCTTATAAAAGCGCATCAGGTTTTCGATCTTGAGTTTTAGTTCAGATGGATTGAACGGTTTTGTGATATAATCAATAATTCCAACCCGAAGCAGATTCAGACGCTCATCCACATTATCTTTTGCGGATAGTACCACAATGGGAATCGTGGCTAATTTCGGCTCTGATGCCATGCGCTGAATAAGTATTTCGCCGGTCATTTCAGGCATCATCAAATCCGTGACCACAATATCAACCGCATTCTTCTGTAGCCATGCCAAAGCTTCCGCTCCATTTTTACAGGAATGGATGGAGCCCAGATCGGTCAACAAACCTTTCACATAGGCGCTCATATCCGGATTATCTTCCACCAGCAATAAACGTACATTGTCTATTGGAACGGTTTCAGGCGTATCCGGAGTACTTATTTCAGCTTGATGTCTCGCGGGTTTTTCCCATCCATTTACCGGATTTATAGCTAGTTCAGAGTCAAGCGGTAAGGAAAGTCTGAAGCATGCCCCTTTCGTCTCGCCTTCAACGACCACTAATTCGCCCTCATGTAAACGAGCCAGAGATCTGCTTAACTCCAGGCCGATGCCGAGCCCTTCAACATACGGTTTATCAGGCGTTTTTATGCGGTGGAAGCGTTCAAAGATTATTTCCCGATCTGAAATGGGAACGCCATCACCTTCATCCTTTATATCAATTT
>SKIC01000080.1 GCA_007116685.1 Balneolales bacterium | reverse complement strand
AACTCGTCCTTTAATATTTGCTCACCATCAAGTGGAACAACCTTTGATTGTTCAACTAATATTATTTGTTCAATATCATCGGCAAAATTACCGCAGGCAAATAAGAATAGTGTTAAGCTATATAAAGAGATGTATATATTGAATTTGATTTTTTTTTTTTTTAAAATATTCATAAAAAAAAAGAGATACGCACAACTTGAAAAGACATTGACTAACACCTGTCAATGTCTTTTCGTAATTTTTGTTGTTAATTTACTCCAACAGTGGGGCTACATAATCCAGTCCCGCCTCTTGCTCTACCTTTAATATAAGAACAACCAAGACATGAGATATGGTAATATGTAAGACTCCATCTGTATTCAGTATGGCATCTTATTCCATTATTGCTTCGTAGATTGTTATCAGCACAAAGTGTTGTATTAACTGTTTCTTTAGTATCAAGGCTAAATGTTTCATTGTTTAAAGAAAACAGAAATAAAGTCAACGCAATAACTGAAATTATTTTTATCAAGATATTTTTCATAATCCGACCTTTCATTTATGTTTATTAACTAAAACACATTCCTAAAAAAGAAATGTGTAAAAGGTAGATATTATTTGTAAATACAAAAAAAACAAGTGCTAAATGAAGGCTTTTTGAGTCCGATTCACAGCTGTCCAAATTAAATTCTGAGAAGCCCAACAAAGTGGTACCACAAGGTTATAAGCTACTAATGTATTATTCTTCAGTCTTCGCCACGGCGAAGACACGGTTACTAGCCTAAGTATTCATGCTCAGGCGTAAAAGTGATATTAGTTGCTTCATCATCCAGACTTATTGAATAACCAGTGCTAAATAAGAAATCGTTTTGGTCAGACATAAGTCCAATAATAGGAAGTAAATCACTTCAAAAAACTTTTCCCTGGAAAGGGGTTTTTAACGCCGAAATAATCCGCTACACTTACTGCAATATCCGCAAAGGTTTCTCGTGTGCCGAGGTATTCTTGAGCGGCATTTTTCTTTGGTAAAACCAGTAATGGTACAAATTCTCTCGTGTGGTCGGTAATAGTTCCGGTTGGGTCGTTGCCGTGGTCTCCGGTAATAATCATGAGATCATCATCCTGAAGTTTGGATAGAATGGCAGGTAAAGCACGATCAAATTCTTCTAATGAACCGGCAAATCCTTCAGGATCAAGTCTGTGCCCAAACAACTGGTCGGTATCTATCAGATTCACAAAAACAAAACTGTTCTCAACAGCACTCATGATGCTTAAAAGTTGAGAAATGCCTTCTGCATTACTCTTTGTCTTACGGTACTGTGTAAATCCAACACCCGCAAATAGATCTATGATTTTCCCGATAGAATAGGTTTTAATTCCTTGCTCCATCAAATATTTCGGTAAAAAAGGATCAGGAGGAATTCGGGAAAAATCCTGACGTTGATCACCCAGGCGATAAAAAGATCCGGGCTCACCTGAAAAAGGACGCGCAATTACACGGCCAACACCATGTTCATCCACGCAAATTTCTTCTCTGGCAAATTGGCACCATTCGTGGAGTTTTTCTACCGGAGTAACAGCATCGTGAGTTGCAATTTGGAAAACGGAATCTGCAGAAGTGTACAGAATAGGTTTACCGCTTTTGAGATGTTCTTCACCAAATTCATCAATAACTACCGTGCCGGAATAGGGCGCATTTGCCAGAACGCCATCAACGCCAATTCCCTCACAAAACCGCCTAACTACATCCTCCGGAAATCCACTGGGATAGGTGGGAAAGGGTTGATCTAAATGAATACCCGCAATTTCCCAATGACCTGTAGTGGAATCTTTGCCGGCAGAAATCTCTCTCATTTTTCCATAAGCCGCAGTCGGATTATGAACCGGTAAAACTGTATCCAAAGGAATGATATTTCCGGCGCCAATTTTTTGAAAATTAGGAAGTTGTACTCCTGTTTTGGCGCAAACGTGTCCCCAGGTATTGGAGCCTTGATCACCGTATTCCGCAGCATCTTCCTGATGCCCCACACCAAGTCCGTCAATAATTACCAGATAGCAATTTCCCATGTTAGTCCTCTTTGGCTATTACAATAATTTCCTGTGGATTTTTTACTGCTAAACTTAATGCCTGCTTACTTTTTTGCAAAGTCAGGTATCCATCATTTGTTTTAGCATCAACTTTGGTACAACCGATATGAAAATCCAGACTCAATTCGTGGTTATTAAATAGAAATGGTCGGTCGAATAAGGCTTCAATTTCTCTCGCCCAGGCTTCTACCGGGTTAGCATCGCTTTTGGTTTCGAGAACAAAGGCATATACGAAATCAGAGTAATTTGCCAGATAACCCAGACTTCCAAGTTTTTGTGGATTGATGACCGAAATAATCTGCTTTTGCAAACTTTTAAGCTCTTCCAGTCGCAGGCGAGTGCGTAATTCCTGCAAATTTGCCAAGGTGATGAAGCCTGCCCAAACTTCGTTTTTACCAAAAATATGCTGTCTTTTACTTTCTACACTCAGAACTTCCTCCAAGAGACTGATATCATAAGCGGTATTTTCGGTACTTAGGATATCTTCCGTCACTTTTAGATTTCGCTCATTGTTCTCCAATTTTAAAGAAAGCATTCTGACCAAGTTGATCATTTTGTGGCGAGTGGCTTCGTTGAAAACCAAAGGGTTATCATCTGAAATGACAAAAACTGCCTGGCGCCGACCTTTTATCAAAACGGGAATGGCCAATGTGGCTCCGTTGCTTCCGTTTTCTCTGGGCGATACTCTTTTAGGATTAGCGTTGAAATGGATGGAAAATTCGGCTTTGCCGGATTGCAAAGCATTCCAGGCAATACTCTGCTCGGCTACAGACATTCCCAAAGGCAAAGCTAGTTGGGCGTATTTTGAGTTTGCTACTACATTCCATTCTCCCATCCCACGGCATAGTAGACTCACACCGCCATGTTGTAAAAGGGCTTGAAGTTCGTTGCAACTTTGCAGTAATAAACCAACAGTTTCAGTAGTCTCAAGTAAGTTTTCTAGGCTTTCTTCGTACTCCAACCATTGCTCTTGTTCATCCGAAAGTCCGGTTAATTGCAAGTAGGTTTGCAATAGATTTATAAGCGCAGAACTGTAGGCTTCCACGCTTTTTTCCATGTCTTTATCCCAATTACTATAGCGGGACTCGAGAACGGTTAACGCAACGGTTTCGCCATTATTCACAAAAGGAAGCAGAGTGATAAATCGAACCGGAACGTCTTTATAATAATGCGTGAGTTCGCTTGCCGCGATATGATTTCCCACTTCAAGTTGAACAGGCTCAGTGATATTTATGAACTCTTTTAAAAAGAGACTCTCAAAAGCTACTCGGTCCTGAAAAATGGTTTGCTCGTGTACCGTAGTATAATTTTCCAGCACGAATAACTCACGCTCTTTATTAATCCAATAGAGAATAGTAGTGTCAGTATCCGTAGCGTTTTGGAGAATTACGGTCAGATCTTTCAAAACCTGCTTAAAGGTTTTCTTTGCGGATTCTTCCCGTTTAGCCTGAAGTAGGTCTTTATTTGCTTCGAAACTTTTGTGTGCTACAGACATTATTTGCTTTCTTTAGCCAGAGATTCTGCCTCTATTATCATTTTTTCGATCACTTTGAGTCCATTATTCCAAAAATCCGGTGAATTTATATCCACACCCAATTTTGACGTGAGGTTTTCCGGCCAATCGCTACCACCGGCTTCCAGTAATTCCATGTATTTTTCTGCAAACCCGTCGGGTTGTTTTTGGTAAACTTCATAAAGTGCGAGCACCAAAAGTTCACCAAAAGCATAAGCGTAGACGTAACCGGGCGTGTGTAAAAAATGAGGGATATAAGACCACCAATGTTGGTAATTATCAGTCAGTTTAACAGAATCTCCGTAAAGAGCAATTTGCGTTTCCATCCACAATTCTCCAAACCGCTTTGCAGAAAGTTCTCCCTCATTACGGCGAGTATTGTGAATAGCATTCTCAAAACGATTCATGGAAATCTGACGAAAAACGGTAGCTATAGTATCATCAATTTTACCAATCAGAAGCGCTAACTTTTCTTTAGGATCATCCAGTTGCTTTTTCAACTTTTGGAATACCAGCATTTCTCCAAAAACCGAAGCTGTTTCAGCGGTGGTTAGGGGAGTAGAGGATTGAAAAACGCCCTGCTTTCTGGATAAATATTGATGCACGCCATGTCCCAATTCATGAGCTAAAGTCTGCACGTCGCGAATTTTCCCATCGTAATTCATAAAAACGTAAGGATGAGCCGATGGCACTGTTCCTGCAGAGTAGGCACCACCTCGTTTTCCCGGTCTGATGGCAGCGTCAATCCAGTTTTTATCGAAAAATTCTTTGGTGATATCACCCATACGCTCATCAAATTCGGTGTAGGAATCAAGCACCATTTTTTTAGCTTCATCCCACTGAATCGATTTTGTACTCTCCAGAATAGGAGCATAACGGTCGTATTCGTAGAGCTCATCAAGTCCGAGTAGCGATTTTTTTAGTTCATAAAAGCGCTGAACCAGGTGATAATGGTTGGTAACCGATGTTACAAGCGTTTCTACAGTTTCATCTTTAATCTCATTGGAGAGGTTACGGCTTGTAATCCAATCGGGGTAGGAGCGTAGTTTGTCGTTTGTGGATTTATCAGCGAGCAAGGTATTGAAAACGAAAGTGAGTGTGCGGCTCAAATCCTGTAGCTTATCTGTAAAAACCTGAGCTGCTTTCTTTCTGATATTTCTATCGGGATCGTGAACTTTGCTCAGAATTTCTTGCTCAGTGAGCGTTTCGCCATCCAATTCGAATCTTGCAGCGCCAAGCGTTTCATCAAAAAATCGAACCCAGGCACTACGTCCGGTAACAGACTTAGCAGATAAAATCTGCTCCTGCATTTCTTCGAGTTTGTAGGGCTTGTAAAGTCGGCTTGTTTCCAGGTAATGCTTATAAAACGACAGCGTAGGTGAATCAATTAATTGCTGAGCTTTCTCATCGTCCAATTGAAGCCATTCAAGACTAAAGAAAACGAGCTTTTGACTGATTTCTGAGCCCATTTCATTTACTTCCTGAACCAGTTTCCCATAAGCTTCGTCTTCGGTATTGGTAGACCACTGCAAATAAGCGAAGGAACCAATTCGTCCTGATAAGTCGTAAATTTCTTCGTATTTGCTCAATGCTATCTTTAACTCTTCAGCAGATAGATTTTCTACTTTTCCGCGATACGATTTTTCGAATGATTCGCATAAGTCAAAGATGTGTTTTTTGTCGCTTGCAATTTTGGGGTCATCTACACTGCTGTAAAGATCATTTAGATCCCATACAACGTTTTCAGCGCCATTTTTTTTCTTATCAGACATAAAATGAGTTAAAACTTGGGTTGGTTCAGATTTCTCAATTAAAACTTTTCAGGCGGAATATCGCAATAAAGTATTCAAGGCTCCACAACTGATTTTTGTTGAGGTGTGGCAAGCAAAAATACCATCTCGCTCATTATTGTGAAATTTAGGGTACTAGATACAATAAATTTAATTGGATAGATACTTGAGAATCACATTTATCATCAAAAAATCTTTAATGGCATGATTACCTTACTTAATAATATTCCTGATATTCGGTAAGATTT
>SKIC01000070.1 GCA_007116685.1 Balneolales bacterium | reverse complement strand
GCGATATGAGCGCTCATAATGCTACGTACCCCTGTATCAATAGCAGCGCGGAAGGGAACCAATTCAACCGAGTCCAAACGAGCAAAATCGTGTTGAATAGTTGGCAGAGAGAAATGAGAATCAATATTAGTATCTCCGTGACCGGGAAAATGCTTGGCGGTTGCCAACAAACTTTGGGATTGAACACCTTCTATAAAAGCAGAGGCAAATTTAGATACAATTTCAGGGTCCTCTGAAAATGAACGGATATTAATTACGGGATTGGACGGATTGTTGTTTACATCCACTACGGGCGCAAAAATTTGGTGTACTCCAAGAGCTCTTGCTTCAAGTGCTGTTATTAAACCCTTTTGGAATGCAAATTCGGGTTTCCCTGTAGCAGCAACACCCATAGCCGGTGTGATACGTGTTGTGCCTCTGACACGCATAGCAGCGCCAAACTCCATATCCTGAGTAATCCAAAGGGGATAGGTGCTCAAATTTTGCAGTTTGTTGGTTAATATGGCTTGCCCGTAAATATCACCCCGAAAGAAAATTAGTCCGCCAACATGATATTCTTCAATCATTTTTTTCAAACGCTGAAAGCGTGCATCATCACTGGAAAAGAAATCGCCGTTTGCAGATATAAAAAACAATTGCCCGATTTTTTCTTCCAAAGACATGGATTCCAAAGCTGCCTGTGGTGTCTGTAAAACCTGTCCGTTACGGCTTGGGACAATCTCCGTATTTACAATACTACCCTGAAATAGGGTTGGTCTTTGATTATTGATTTCAATCGGTGCGCAGCTTGTTACTAAGAAAAGGACTAAGAAAATCAGTAATGGTAGCGGTGAGGCAATAACAAATTTATTCATGTATATGATTAAAACTTAACTGAGATGACGTTTTATAACTCTGCAAGCTGCAAGAGCAGGTGGTGTTGGTGATTCTACAAATTCAATATCTGAAAATCGACTTTTAATGAGCGATTGGATAGTATCCAGATAGAAACTATTGTTAAGCAAACCGCCATGTAAAGCCAAACGTTGAGAAAGGTTGTTTTCTTTTTGATATAAGTACAAAATAGAATCGGCCAGTTCATTTACTTCTGTCAAAATTAGATTTTTGATAAATGAATCTCCGTTTTCGGCTTCTATAAGTAGATTTGGAGCTAAAATAGCCGGTGAGAATTTATCCGAATAGATAGCCTTAAGCAAATCTGCTTCCAATAATTCCAAGTCTGTTTTAGGAGTATCAAAGTATGCAGTAAGAAACTGCGAGTAATCTGCGATTTTTTCTTCTAATAATACGTAGCGTAAAAAACGTAACCCTATAGAATGAGCAGAACCGGGATCTCCAATAACATGACCCCAACCGCCACGGCGATACCAATTTCCATTAATCCTGCTCAATACGATGCTTCCGGTTCCGGCAATTACTAATGTTCCGTCTCCATCCTCAAATGTGCCTTTATGAGTGATTTTGGCATCAGAATTGATAATAAGAGGCAAGTTTTGAACATAAAACCGAAGTGCATTTTCCATCTCCATTATAGTTTTGGGATTACCTAAACCGGAAATCCCTGCACAAATACCAGAGATATGTGATAAATCAAATTTTTGCAACATGGTTTTAAGGCGGTCTAAAAGAATGGCTATAGAAATACTAGAAGCCTGAAGTGGAGGTCCTTCGATGTTTTCTATTACGTTCTCATTATCATCCGCAACAATCCATTCTGATCGTGTTCCACCACCATCGATACCAAGCCAATATGTCGATTCACTACTCATTGAGGTCGTAAACGTGTATGGTATTTTTTGTATTGGTTTAGATTACGGTGATCCAGGTGCAATTCTTTATAATCACCCTGCAACCACAAAGGTAACTGATTGTCATAATATCGGGAAAGTGGATTTCCGGACTGTCCGCCAGGCATACTACTTATAGTCACGCTTGGATTTGAGAAATCCACAATTCTGCGAATGGATGGACCTAAAACCATGTCAAATGGTGAGCTATATTCATAAGATCCCATGTTTACGGTTGTATTGCTTCCACCAACGGGATAAGGTCCTCTGGCAAGAATGCTATTGTGAATCAATCGAACAGTTCGAGAATCGTCGGCTTCGGCAGCCTCAGCAAATATTGGAGATTTCAAATGCAAACTGTGCAGATTTTCCCATCGCCAATTATAGGTTTTGTCTTCATATATCTTCTCGAGATATGAAATGGCTTGTCTCATGCTTTCTTGTATCAAAGAATCTCTCGAAGCAGCAGGTATCAATCTGTCATTGTGATTCATTATAGCATGATACATTCTGTTTGTTACAGGAAATGTTAGTGCAGTATAGGCATTACGTAATTCATCATCTTCAATATGCTTAGAAATCACCTTCTCCGTAAGATTGAATAAAGTTAATTCGATAATACTAGCTGCTGTTTCTGTTCGCCCGTAGGTGTGATTCCAATTTGTGAGATATGGAATGGCAATAGCTAGTTGGCTATCGTTTTCTATATCAACCGAAATAACTGCATCTAAAAATTGTTCTGTAAGATATCTGGCGAAATCAGAATAAATGTCATTCTGCATCTGTTTGAAACTCGCAATTGAATGAGGTTGTTCCGATTCCAATAAATCAGCAATTCTGTTCATCCGAGTATCGGGATGCCAAAATGCGGATAGATAATGAGGGTAGGAGTCAGAAACTAGTTTTTGATTGGCATTTCCAACCCAGCCTCGCTCTGGATTTATTTCTTTGGGCATAGACTCAAAGGGCACAAATCCTCGCCATCTGTCATTAGGAATCCAACTTCTTCTGATATTCAGAGGATTATTACGAATTGGAACTTTCCCTAAGGCAAAATGAGCAATGTTACCATCTCTGTCTGCGTAAATCAGGTTTTGAGCAGGAGAAGAGAAATAGGGTAGTACATCTTGAACTTCCTGAAAAGTTTCTGCCCACATCAAGCCCCGAAAAACTCTGAATTCATTGGAATTCAGGTGACCAGTCCATTTCATAGCCAGCATAGAACCATCGTAGAAATCCTGATGCTCATGAATGTTATTTATTACCGGACCAAAATCTGTTACCAGCACTTCGTGGAGTATGTCGTCATTATCTTTTACATGGATGATTTCTCGGACTCTCTCAAAACTCTTATAGCTCATGGGTGCAGAGGTGGAATCAATTACGTATCGGCCTCTGTCTTCAGGATCTTGGGCGATGATGTAGAAATCTGTATCGTCAAGCATAACATTGGTCAAAGACCATGCAGCGAAATCTGTATGACCTAATACAATTAACGGTACTCCGGCTAGTGTAGCACCAGATGTATTTTTGCCATTTAGACTGTAATGAATTTCATACCAACGGGCAGGCATGGCTAAACCGAGATGAGGATCTCCGGCCAACATGGTAAAGCCATTTTTAGATAGTGCCCCATCTACAGCCCAGGCATTCGAGCCGGCTCCCCATCCTTGAAATTCCAGTTTTTCTCTGATATCGAGTTCCGCCTTTAAAAAGGATTCCAAAGCAGAACTTTGATTATCGGAAAGGTGGGGATTATAGCTTTCATGAAATTTAGGTAGTAATAAGGAATATGTATCTCTATCGAGTTTAGTGCCCAGAATGTGAATCATGGATTTGGTCCACCAACTCTGATTTAATTCCCAAGCCATCAATCGGACTAGAGCCAAACTGTGTGCGGGCGTCCAGGGAATGGGGTCAATACCCGTTAAAGAGAACTCTACAGGTAGATTTCGTTTATTGGCAACCACCCAGGCATTAACACCTCTGCTGTAGGCATATAAAAGCTCTTGCTCTACATCAGACAGCAAATCAAAATTCTCGACTGCTGTTCTGTAAAATCCAATAGTTCTGAGAAATCGGTCTGTATCGATCAATTCTTCGCCCAGGAATTCGGAAAAACGACCTTGAGCCATCAATTGATACAATGTCATTTGCCAAATTCTGTCTTGGGCATGAACGTATCCTGCTGCAAAATATAAATCGGATTCGGTTTGAGCGTGAATATGTGGAATAGCGTTATTATCCCGATATATATCTACTTCCTGTTCTATACCCGATATCCTAAAAGAGCTATCGTAATCGGGCACAGAGCGATAGAATGTCCAATAAACAGCAATACTGCTGAGAACAATTAAGAGAACCAGTAGTAAGAGGGAAATACGAAAAAAAGCCCGCATGAAATTATTCTGATTTACGTTTCGCTACAGATAGAAAATACTGTTAATTTCACAGTTTTTAATTCAATACTTACAAGATAAACCAACTAAGCAGATATTGTGAATCTACTTCGCCGGAAATTACCTATTAGCGCAGAAACTTTATTAGAAATTCAGGAGCAATATGGCACTCCTCTGTATGTTTATGATGAAAAAACGATAAGAAAACAATGTCGGCGTCTGAAAGAGTGCTTAAAGGGATTGCCTATCCATTGGTTATATGCCATGAAGGCTAATGATAATCCTTTTTTATTGGACATTATATCTGATGAAGGTTTTGGAATGGACACCGTTAGCTATGAAGAGGCGTTATTGGGTTTACACTTCACAGATAATCCTGAGCAGATTTTCTACACAGAAAATAATATGACCGATGCTGAGATGGATGCTGCGATTAAATCAGGTATCACCTTAAATATTGGCTCATACACACGCCTGCAATCTTTTTTTGAGCATCCTGATTCAAAAAGTTGCTTTATAAGATTGAATCCGGCCATTGGGGATGGGCATCACTCGAAAGTGGTTACCGGAAATAAAGAATCCAAATTTGGAATTCGACTTGATTTGCTGCCTGCTGCATTTGAAGATGCCAAAAAAGCCAATAAAAAGATTAAGGGCATACATGTACATATCGGCAGTGGTATTCAAAATGCAGAAAATTTTTATGCCGCTATGCGCGTATTGCTGGAGCAGGCTGAAAAATATCCTGAGTTGGAATCAGTAAATTTTGGTGGTGGAATTCCAATCCCTTATGAAATTGGGGAACCTGAATTCTCACTTTCTGATTTCGAGAAACTTACTCGACCGCTATTGGAAGACTTTTTAGTTAAGCGCCAAAAACCTTTTTCTTTTTTCTTTGAGCCAGGAAGATGGATAGTTGGTGCCTCAGGAATTTTATTATCAACAGTTACTTCAATCAAAGATCAGGGCACGAAGAAGTTTTTAGGCACTGATACAGGTTTTAACCATTTACTGCGTCCTGCATTATATGATTCTTATCATGAGATAATTAATCTGAATAAAATAGACGCGCCTGCGAATGAGAAATACGATATTGCAGGTAATATCTGCGAAAGCGGTGACATTTTGGGAATCGACAGAAATATGCCACAAACAGAAATGGGAGACACTCTCGCAATTGCAGATTCAGGCGCTTATGGCATGACGATGGCTTCTTATTATAACAGACGTGCATTGCCCTCAGAAGTATTGGTAAAAGAGGATGGAAGTATCGTCCAAATTCGCCCAAGAGCCACTGCCGAACAAACTGTAGAAAGATTTTTTATGCTAACCGGTTTTAATAAAACCGAATAAAAAAATATCGGCTTTTTAAAATTTTTCTTGTAAGGAATTCTCTAAGGCGTTATCTACTGAGCAAACAAACAAAACAACAAAACACT
>SKIC01000188.1 GCA_007116685.1 Balneolales bacterium | reverse complement strand
TCATCAAAATCGATATCAATATCAGGTGGGGATACACGCTCAGGATTCAAAAAACGCTCAAAAAGCAATTCATAGCGCATCGGGTCGATATTTGTGATTCCGACGCAATAGGCCACAACGGAACCGGCTGCGGAGCCTCTACCCGGTCCTACATAAACACCTCTGTTCCGCGCCTCGGTAGTAAATTCCTGAACAATCAAAAAGTAGCCCGGGAAGTTCATATCCCGGATAATATCCAACTCTCTGTCAATCCGTTCAATAATCTCAGAGGTAAGCTCTTTGTATCTCTTTCTGGCTCCTTCATAGGTAACATGACGCAGATAATCATTCATATCGACGAACTGCTGTGGAACCTGATAATGCGGAAGAAGTAAATCCGAGCTCAGCTTTATATCCTCTACCTTATCTACAATCTCGTTGGTATTGTCCAAAGATTCAGGTACATCCTTGAACAATTCCTTCATCTCATCAGGAGTTTTGAGATAAAATTCGTTGTTCAGGCGATTATTATCATCCGTAAAACGAAAACGATTAGGATCATTAATATCGGCATTGGTTTGCAAGGCAAGTAGAATATCATGAGCTTCGGAATCCTGCTTATCCACATAGTGCGAATCATTAGTACAAATCATCTTAACGTTGTACTCTTTCGCCCAACGAATTAAAACTTCATTACAAATATCCTGGTCTCGCAACCCATGCCGTTGCAGTTCGATGTAGTAATCTTCGCCAAATAAATCGAGGTACCATTCAAAAACTTTCCTGGCTTTCGCCTCGCCTTCTTTTAGGATAGTTTGATTCACCTCACTCTGCAAACAACAGGTTGTACAAATTAAGCCTTCGGAGTATTTCTCAAGCACGTCTTTATCAATTCTCGGCTTATAATACATTCCATCAACGTAGCCCATAGAGGTGAGTTTTGCCAGATTATGATATCCAGTCATATTCTTGGCTAGCAAGACCTGATGATAGCGCGTTTTATTATTGCGATCATTCATGGTGACAGGAGTTACATAATACTCACAGCCAATGATTGGCTTCACTCCTTCTCTTTGTGCAGCATTTACAAAATTAGGCACACCAAACATATTACCATGGTCTGTGATAGCAATAGCCGGCATATCGTATTTTTTTGCTTTGGCAGCGAGTTTATCGGCTGCAGCAGCACCATCAAGTAAACTGAATTGAGTATGGCAATGTAAATGAGAAAATTGGCACATAGAGAGAAATAGATTATCGGATTAGGGGATGAAAATCACCGTTGAATTGAGTCATTGTATTGTTGCGACAAATTACCAATTTTGACAGGGATAATCAGAAAAACTTATCCACAATATGACATCAGCTGGCATTAAACACATCCTCATAAAACACAGATTTTAATAAAATTAGACCTATCACAAAAGAAGTACAGAATGCCAATTTGAGACGTATCGCATCATTATTTTACGTTTTAGGATTTGTCGATAGTTTTAGGAAACATTTATCCAAATTGTTGATATTAAATTATAGAAGGCTTTGAAAAATCCTAGTTTTTCAAAGCCTTCTAATAGTACCAGCAAGCCAAATACCCGTTAGTTATGACAAAAAAAATTGTTTTCTCAATATTCTTCCTATCCATATTACTAACCGATGTTCTGGCTCAGGATTTTGAAGAATGGCGCAGACAATATCTGCAGGAATACCAGCAATTTCGTGATCAGAGAGATTCTCTTTTCACAGATATGCTTAACAGACATTGGGCGCAATTCGAAGCTTTTAAAGCCGGTGAAGCCTGGGAAGAGCCTAAAATCGAACAGATACCGGATGCCACTACGGTAGAAAGACCCCGAAGTGGTGCTGCTGTACCAGAAGATCAAATCCCACCGGTTAGATTTGATTTGCCTGAGTTTACGCCTGATGAAGCTTTGGCTTTGCCTCCTAGCCCACCAAGAGTTTCGGAAACTTCTATTTTATTCGAAGCAGGATTCTATAATCAGGAAGTACGAATAGAGCTATCAAACGAAATCAAAGACCTGGAAATACCCAATGAGTTTAATAGAAATACCATTGCTGGTTTCTGGGATGAAATCAGCCGCTTGGATTATCAACCCCTAATTGAAAGTTTTAATGATGAACGGACACGGCTGGGGCTGAATGACTGGGGATACGCTAAGTTATTACATCAGAGTGCTATGGAGATATACAACAATGCTTCCATGGCTAATTTGTTCACCTGGTTTAGCTTAACAAAGTCTGGTTATGATGTACGAATTGGGTATAAAGACAATGTCTATTTATTGCTACCGGTTCAAGAGACTATCTTTGCGGCATCTTTCTACGAAATAGAAGGCAAGCAATACTATGTTGCGGGCCTCGGTTCTACTCACCCTCAAGCGGGAGCTCTTTTTACGTATGAAGGTTCTTATCCTGATGCCGAAAATGTGATTTCTACTAACATCTCAGAAATCCCTCGCTTTTCGAGAGAAATATTGCATCGAACCCTTTCATTCTCGTACGCAGGCGAGGATTATGAGATTACAGTTCCGATTAATCAAAACCTTATTTCCTTCTACGAATATTATCCTCAAACTGATTTCGAAGTCTATTTTAATGCGCCAGTCTCTTCTACTACTGGCGAAACGCTATTGAAGGAATTGGCAGAAATCATCAAAGATAAATCCGAAACTGAGGCCGTAAACATACTCCTCAGATTTGTACAGACATCATTTAATTATAAAGTTGACCCGGAGCAATTTGGTCGTGAAAAACCCATGTTTCCGGAAGAAACCCTTTATTATCCTTACTCTGATTGCGAAGACCGTGCAATTTTATTCAGTTTCTTGGTCAGACACTTAACAGGATTAGATGTTGTTGGGCTACATTATCCCGGTCACGTTGCAACAGCAGTAAAATTTAATGTGCCTGTTGATGGAGATGCCGTTGTCATAAATGGCGAGCGATGGCTTATTGCTGATCCTACCTACATTCATGCCACCATAGGCATGGAGATGCCTGATTTTCAAGGCAAAGAAGCGAAAATTATTTCTGTACGATGATATTTAGCCTAGCAAACTTAATACTTTGGATTCTGACTGCATAATTTGATTAGATGGGCTTACACCAACTGGTCTTTTTTACTGATTAAAAATAAACCCCTAAATATTCATTACAATGAACACATCTTTATCATATCGCATACTTTTATTATTGATGGCATTACTGATTCTTATCTCATGCCAAGATGATAATTCTGTGACAGAGGAATTAGATTTAAATGGTTTTAGCAGCAAACAAATGGTTACAGATAGGCACGGGAACACGTATATAATAGGTTACGATCAAGTGTCATCAATTAACCAGGATCCTTTTATTGAGAAACGAAATTCAGAAGACGAAGTCGTTTGGAGAATCCGCTACGAAGAAAGCCCGCCTGATGGTAAAGGCGAATTAATCACTCTTGATACTGATAACGAAACTCCAATTGCCATATTCACCATAGATGGGGGAAGTAACGACGCAACCTACATAACCAGACATAAAATTGAAGACGGAGCCTTTGATAATGTATTTCAAAACAGTTATGGAAGTGGTGGTGGACCTTCGGTAACCATTATTGCTCGTATCAATCCTGAAAATGGACACATTAAAAAAGCCACATTTTTGACTGCCAGATTAAATAATGGCAACACAAATACGCTGCGAGCAGAAGAAATAAGAGTGACTGGTAATACTGTTGATATACTTGCCAGATCAGCCGCCTGGCCTCCCGGGGAGGGTAATAGTTATCAAAGATTTCCAAATATTACTGACGAGGACAGAGTGGATGGAGCCTTTTTACTTTACTATGAGTTCTCAAAAGACTTTTCAGAAATTAAAAGAGCGGTCTTGCGAAGAGAATAATATGTACAGTCCTTCAAAAAAATAAAGGCTTACAACCTGTAGATTGTAAGCCTTTTTGCTCCCCGGGCTGGATTCGAACCAGCGACCAATTGGTTAACAGCCAACTGCTCTGCCACTGAGCTACCGAGGAATGTTATCCATTATCTCAATGGGAGCGCAAATATACAGCCATAGCACAACCTTAGTCAAGTGAATTATTAAACTTTTTGGGAATTTATTTTTTCAGAATGCTTATTTGTCGATTCACTTTGGGACATTAATTCAATTTATTCTCTCTTAAGGGTTTATTTTCTATAGACATTTATACTTCATATTCCTAAATATCTAACCCATTTCTCAATTTGAGAATTATTTCTTATATATACCTATTACTGAAAATAAATTCTCATTTATGATGCGCTTCGCCCTTACACTCTTATTTACTTTATTTCTCTTAAGCCAAAATACTCACGCCCAAGGCTATCTCATGATGGCCGGTGGCGGTGCCGAAACAAATTTCGCCTCGGGTTGGGCTCATGTTCCCTATTCTTTTTTGGCTGAGCACGCACATAATGATACTATAACCGTTCTTTCTTTTAACGACACCTCACCCTTTATACCTGATTATTTCAAAAGTCTGGGAGCCAGCGAAGTGTTTAATAAAACCATCCAGCAACATTCTCAGGATCAAATTCTGGAAGCCTTATCCAAGTCCAGTGGAGTTTTTATGAAGGGTGGTAGTCAGGCTGATTATTTAGATGCCTGGCGTAATACTCCAGTTGCAGAGGCAATCCAAAATATCTGGGAAAATGGCGGAGTTATTAGCGGTACCTCAGCCGGAGCAATGGCTATTGGTGAGTTTATTTCAGTTCGAGGCTCACTCTCTGCTGAAAACCTTGGTGATCCATTTAACAATTTCAACATCATAGAAACTAATTTTCTGGATATTCTACCAAATTCTGTTGTAGACACGCACTATCACGAGCGCGGCAGACAGGGGCGCTTACTTGGAATGATGGGACGGATTTACGCTCAGACCGGTGATATTCCCCTTGGAATCGGGATTGATGATCAAACCGCTGTTATGGTCTATCCGGATGGGTCTTTCAAGTTTGGCGGTAATGGTTCGGTACAAATCTTCTTTGCGGATGAGAAAACGGAACTCCTTGCTCAAAACCAGCAACAATTACAGGCCAGTAATTTGAATATGCGCCAATTCGTAGCCGGGTACCATTGGAATCCAAACACAGATACTATTTTAGAAAGACCAGATGGAGAAATAAGTATTCCGGCTCTTGATGGAGAAATTGCTACAAACATCAGGTTTCGTGATGAAAACTGGTCATTATCACGTCTTAATCTTTTGGCCGCAGAAGAATCGAATCCTAATTGGCTCTTGGTTTACAGAAGAAGCAGTTCTCTCGATTTGTTTGCTCCTTTTGAATCTCACACGCATTCGGTTCAATTTCCGCAAGGTGATTTGAATGAAATTGTTGATTTGGCTGAAAATTATACCCGCGTTTTTATCGCACTGGATGACAGAGACTTTCAGGATTTTGTGCAGGAATCTCCGGAGGCGCTGAACCTGCGCATCGCAAACGGCTTAGCTACTGAGTTACTTTCCGAGCAAATGCCAATGACCGGAAAACATATCATCCGAAATTTGAATACGGCTTCTAATGCAGGTTTTAACGGAAATTTCTTGCTTGCAGACGGCGCAAATTTCACTCCTGAAGTCGTTTTTGTATCGGATGTTTTTGAAATGATACAATCAGGCGGAATAACCTATAGTCCTTATGGAGAAAATCGAGGAAGTGCGGCTACCTGGT
>SKIC01000017.1 GCA_007116685.1 Balneolales bacterium | reverse complement strand
GTGTATAGCCTATATCGTTGGTAAAAATCAAGGTAAACACACGCATCAGAGCGTACACACCTACTTTTGTTAACAATCCACCAAATATAGCAGATATGGCGACAGGCGGCGTGTGGTAAGAGGCCGGCAACCAGAAGAACAATGGGAAAATCGCAGATTTGATACCGAAGCTAATGATAAACATAACCGCAACGGTAGTCACCAATCCTTGATTTTCGACATCACCGATTCTTACCGCAATATCAGCCATATTCAAGGTTCCGGTCATACCATATAGCAAGGCTACACCGAATAAGAATACCATAGAGGATAGCAGGTTGATTAAAACGTACTTTATAGTACCCTGCAACTGTGCCCTGCCATTACCGATGGCAAGAAGGATAAAGCTGGAAATCAGCATTACCTCAAACCATACGTAAAGGTTGAATAAGTCTCCGGTTAAGAAACTACCGTTAACCCCCATAATCAGGAGATGCAATAGCGGATAGTAGCCGAATTGCTCGCGTTGTTTGTCTATATCATAAAGAGAATAGATAGAAACGACCAAGGCTAATATGGCAGAAATAAGCAGCATGATAACGCTGAGCATATCTGCAACAAGCGTAATTCCAAACGGCGCCGCCCATCCTCCTAACTGGAGAACCTGAATTCCATCATTCAGTGATTGGGTGAAAATGAGTATTACGGAAGCCAGTAAGGCCACCATGCCAAGTACACCAAACCATCGCTGAACTTGCGGTGAATTACGAAAAACAAGTGCAATCGCCGCAACGGTCAATGGAATAACAATAGGGAGTACAAGTAAAAGATTCATATTACTTATCCTCCTCTTTTAAAGGTGCAGGGTCGTGACGCATTTCATCAAGGTTAACAGTTCCCAATTCTTTGTAAGATCGATATGCAAGAACCAATGCAAATGAAAGCAAGCCAAACCCAATTACGATAGCCGTAAGAACGAGGGCTTGAGGCAAAGGATTTGCAAAAGGCTCTGCGGGGATGGTTTCCCCCAGCATGATTAAAGGCGGATTATCTTTTGTAGTGCGACCTAGCGTAAACAACAAAAGATTTACAGCGTTGCTAATCAGAATAATACCAATGATGGATTTAATCAGATTTCTCCGCAGTAGCATATAAATACCACCTGCGAACATTGTGCCGCCAAGTATTGCGAGTAAGGATTCCATGATTACTCCTCCTGCTCTTCTTCAAGTGAAAATATTACGACCAGGATAAACCCGACCACACAGAGATATACACCGATATCGAAAATCAGCGGTGTACTTAATTTAAAGTCTATGTTTAAATACTGATCCAAAAACAGCCACTTACCGGTCAGGAAGGCTTCACCCATAAACATAGGTATCAAACCACTGATGACCAGCGCAACCAAGCCCCATGCAATCAAAGAGATGGGATGCACTCGTAGTGTTTCTTTGGCTTTTTCAGAACCGTAAGCGATAGCATACAATGTAAACGCGCCAGCGCCGAACAAGCCTCCAATAAATCCTCCACCGGGCTCATCGTGGCCTCGGAAAAACAGGAATAAAGAGAACAAAAATAAAATGGCAATGAGTAAGCGCGTTGCCGAAGCTAAAATCAGGGATTTCATCGGGAGCCCTCCTCTTTGGTGTTGAATATTCCTTTCATTTTTATCAGGGCATACACCGCCATACCGGCAACAGCCACTACCACAACTTCACCCATGGTATCCAATGCCCGGAAATCCACAAGGATTACGTTTACAATGTTTCGCCCATAGGCTTCGGTATAACTTACAGAAGCGTAGTATCGGGAAATGAAATCATCAAAAGGTAAGTGAAGTGTTGCAAGAACAAGCATAGTTACCAATGCTCCGGCAGACACAGCAATAATGGCATCTCTGATTTTACCGGCATTGCTTACCTCTACTTCTTTGCTCAAATTTGGCAGGTGAATTAAGACCAAAGCTACCAGAATTACAGTGAGCGTTTCTACCAGAATTTGCGTCATTGCAAGATCCGCGGCGCCGTGAAGGATATAAATCAGAGCCAAACTAAAGCCCAGAATACCAAGTGATATCACGATGGTTAATCGGGACCGGATGGACACAGCAAAAAGCAAGGCCACAAACATTACTCCCACAATGGCATACTCATAAAAGAGTATTCCGGAAAAGTCGGGAAACCAGTTCATATCAGCCTTCAGGAAGAAGGTACCACCCACGGCTACAAGCATAACCAAAGTAATGGTGAGTAAATAATATCTCAGATAACCATTCTGAAGGATTCCGGTTTGCCAGGCTGCTAATTTGAGTAAGCCATCTACAAGAGCCTCATAGGTTTTCTTTGGGAAGATGGCAAATAAGGTTCCGTAACCCTGCATTCCTTTTGAATCCTGGAATTTATCCCAAATGAAATAAACACCCACACCAAGCAATACGGTGACTACACTTAATATGAGTGGCAAATTAATTCCATGCCATAAAGCCAGATAAAAATCTATTTCATATCCTGCAATGGCACTTGCTGTATGCTTGATAATGGCGCTGTCAATCAAAAATGGTAGCAGACCAAAAATTAAACTTAAGCCTGCTAATGAAACAGGACCAATCCACATTAACCATGGGGCTTCGTGAGCATGTTTTGGCGTTTCTACTTCTTTACCGAAAAACGGGCGCAGAACTACAATACAGGATGCTGCTACAACTGCCACATTTGCCAAAACGGCAATAATTATTAAAATCACCGCTACATCCGGAATGCTTAATGCCGCTTCGTAGACCAATTCCTTTCCAATAAATCCGAAAAGTGGTGGAATACCGGCCATAGAAAGCGCGGCTATGACTGCAGCTCCTGCGGTAATAGGCATCAATTTTCTAAGTCCGCCCAATTTTCGTACATCTCTTGTGCCGGCTTCGTGATCAACGGCACCGGCCACCATGAACAAGGCGCCTTTATAGAGCGAGTGACCCAAAACGAAAACGGCTGCGGCCTTCATAGCGTATTCGGTTCCGATACCGATTAGCATGGTCAGCGTTGAGAGAGCCATGACGGTTGTATAGGCGAGGATTTGCTTAAGATCTGTAAATCGCAGTGCCAACCAAGCACTCATAATGAGTGTGAAAGCACCGAAACCAGTTAGCAAGCCAAACCAAAGATCGGTGCTACCTAATGCAGGATTCAGGCGCATCAGTAAAAACACACCGGCTTTTACCATGGTAGCAGAGTGCAGATACGCACTTACCGGAGTTGGAGCAGCCATCGCTCCCGGTAACCAGAAGTGGAACGGGAATTGCGCTGACTTAGTAAAGGCTCCCGCTAACACCAAAATCAGAATGGCTGTGTACATCGGGCTCTCACGGAAGATATCACCCATACTCAGCATTTCGGAAATCTCGAAGGTGCCGGATACAAATCCCATAAGAATTAAACCTGCTAACATAGCTAATCCACCGAGGCCGGTAACTAATAATGCCTGAAGAGCAGATTTTCTGGATTCTTCTTTTTCGTGATAATACCCGATGAGGATATAGGAACTAAAACTTGTCAATTCCCAAAAAACGAATAGGGAAAGCAGGTTGTCAGCAATCACCAAACCTACCATGGAACCCATGAAAATTAGGATGGCAGAATAAAAACGCGGTAATTGCCGGTCTTTTTCAAGATATCCGCCTCCATAAAGGATGATAAATGTTCCAATACCCGTAACAATGAGTCCGAAGAGCAAACTCAATCCATCCAGATAAAAGGACAGGTTCACATCAAACAAGGAAACCCAAGGTGTGGATTGACGTACGGTTTCACCTGCAGCTATTTCAGGTATAAAGGTTGAAAAGTATATAAATACGGAAAGAGGCACTAAGGCCAGCAAATAGACCGTATTTTTTTTCAGGGCCATGTGCAAATACGGAGCCAAAAGGCCTGCAATAAATATCGCCGCTACAGCAATTAACATATCGCCTCCTTGTATTTGGTCCCACACAGTCGCAATCGGTTTACACCCTGCGGATTATAAAATCGTATCATGATTTCGGGATTACGGTTTGGGGTCAACGGGTGTTGAAATGTGATCGGAATCTTTGCTCAACTCATCGGTATAAGTACCTTTCCAGAGTTTGATACCGATATAATAACCGGCCCGACCAATTAGGTGAGCGGCTACAGGAGCAGTCAAGAGAATGAACACGATAGTTGCCAGTACTCTGGTTGTAACCGAGAATTCTGCAAAGAATAATGCAACGGCTACCAAAATGAGTCCGGCTCCTAAAGTACCTGCTTTGGTGGTTGCGTGCATACGCATAAGCATATCAGGCAATCGCAATAATCCCAAAGCGGCTATGAATACGAAAAATGCGCCCAAAAGTAAGGTGAACGCAGCAAGTGTCATCAACCAATCCATATTATTCCTCCTCGTTTCCGATTTGGGTTTGCATCACATATCGTGCAAATGCAATAGTACCCAAAAATGCGATTAAGGCTAGAACAATGGCCGCATCCATGTATGCTGGCTGATTGGAATCTATGCTAAAGGTTGCTATAAAACCGATAGCAACGAAGGCAACCAAATCCAGAGCAACTACGCGATCCGGCAAAGTGGGCCCAATAATGACACGAATAAGGGAAATAATCAGAGCAATGCTGAGTACCCCGTACGTGATGGTAATGGAAAGTGCTATAAAATCCATTTTGTGAGAATAAAGTCGTAATTATGTTTATGGCTTTACTCAAGTCTCCGAGGCAAAAACAACCAGACACAGGCCTCCGGCAGGTCGAGTGCTGATAGGTTTATGAAGACGCTAATCAGGCTTTTGTTGAAATCAGAAAGCGCAAATATACTAAAAGCCTGACAAGCCGGCAAAAGATTCGCTATGACTCCAGATGCTTACAATGCAGGGGCTTAGCAGAACGTTCATGAAAAAATAACTTTTTTTTTAACCGATATTGAAGGCAAACTTGCTATAAGAATGATTTTCTCCTTATATTTGGAGTCTTGCAAAAAAGCGCCCGTAGCTCAACTGGATAGAGCATCTGACTACGGATCAGAAGGTTGGGAGTTCGAATCTTCCCGGGCGCACCTAAGCCAAAAATGGAATCCCCGTTTTTGGCTTTTTTTTTTGGGGGGAGGGATTGATTTTCTGTCATTTTTCGTTAACCTCATTAATATCCATTCGTACTATTTATTTTCTAATTCCTTTCCCTATCTTTAGCCAACACATCTGTTTTTACTGATTTTACGTTTACACCTAGTCCAACACTTTGCCATGAAAAACTTTCTGCAATTCTTCTTTACTCTAGTACTTTTTTTAGGCTTTTTTGCATCCACAATAGCTCAGGATAACGATGTCATTATTTTTGAAAATGTTCGCATTTTTGATGGCGTTTCATCTGAACTTTCACGGCCTTCTCATGTTGTCGTAACTGGAAATACCATCAGTCAAATCAGCAGACGCAGTCTGCGTAATCAATATCCGGATGCGAAAAGAATTAATGGGGAAGGTATGACTTTGATGCCCGGATTGATTGATACTCATGTGCATCTAACGTTTGGCTCTCTTTCTATGGAAGACATGATGAATCCCAACATCAATATGGATGATATTGCCAACAAGGTTGGACAACAAACTTCAGCAATGTTACTACGTGGCTTTACCTCTGTTCGTGATGCAGGTGGGCCTATTTTCGAAATCAAAGCAGCTGCCAATGCAGGTATGTTTTCGGCACCTCGTATCTGGCCATCAGGTGCAACAATCAGTCAAACTGCAGGACATGGAGATTTTCGTATGCCACACGAGCGCTCACGCAGATTTTTCGGTGAGCCTTCACGCGCTGAATTATTAGGTGCTACATTTATTGCAGATGGACGTGATGAAGTGCTAACCGCAGTTCGTGAAAACTTACGGTTTGGTGCCAGCCAAATAAAATTGATGGCTGGTGGAGGTACTTCCTCGGCATACGATCCTGTCGATGTAACTCAATATACTCTCGATGAAATGAAAGCCGCCGTTGAAGCAGCCGAAGATTGGGGTACTTATGTAATGGTGCACGCATATACCCCTCGGGCTATCCGACGCGCAATTGAAGCTGGCGTGAAAGTAATAGAACATGGTCAATTATTAGACCGGGAAACCATGGAATTGATGAAAGAAAATGACGTCTGGTTAAGTACGCAAGTGCTTCGAGCCAGCACTCCGGATATGGATCCACAGAGACGGGAAAAGCGGAAACCAGTTATCGAAGGGCAAGCCAAAATGTGGCCAATGGTTAAAGAAGTTGGCGTTAAAGTTGGTTGGGGAACTGATTTTCTTTTTGAACCCGATTTAAACAAAGAACAAAATGCCTACATTCTGCAATTACTTGAGTGGTTTAGTCCGGCAGAAACACTAAAAATGGTCACTCACGATAATGCTCAAATGCTTGCTCTGTCAGGATTACGCAGTCCGCACCAGGGAATCCTCGGAGTAGTTCAAGAAGGCGCTTACGCTGATCTTTTATTGGTAAATGGAAACCCCCTCGAAAACATGGATTTGATAGCAACTCCGGAAGAAAGTTTCGTGATTATCATGAAGGATGGTCACATTTATAAGGATATAACCGGACAATAAGCCAATTCAAAAAAACAACATTGCCTAAGGGTTTCAATAAAACCCCAATATTCTTATATCCGTATAACATTTTACTTGCCTCACATTTTTAATTGAGTAAATTGTCAGAAGGCTTTGAAAAACCAGGATTTTTATTCAAGATCGAGGCCAGAAGGATTTTAAAACCGCAGCATATTAACCATCTGTGAGGATTTTAAAATCATGATAACGAAGATATTGGGCAAAAAGACGGTTTTTCAAAGCCTTCTATCTGTGTATCGCAGTAAATATGGAATATTAGTGGAGTATTATTAGATGGAAAAGCAAGCAAAAAATGTGATCATCATCGGTGCAGCCGGACGTGATTTTCATAATTTCAACACCTACTATCGCAATAACGATAACTATAAGATTGTGGCGTTTACCGCTGCTCAAATTCCCGATATCGACGGGCGTAGATACCCGGCGGAACTTGCCGGAGAAAAATACCCTGAGGGGATTCCCATTTTTGCCCAAAAGGATTTGCCCGAGTTAATTTTAAAACTGGATGCCGATATCTGCGCCTTCTCTTACAGTGATGTCTCTTATGATGAAGTGATGGGCGTGGGCGCTATCGTAAATGCGGCAGGGGCGGATTTCCTTTTGATTGGTCCGAAGGAAACCATGATTCGTAGTTCAAAACCTGTTATCGCCGTTGGTGCTACTCGTACGGGATGTGGAAAATCTCAAACGTCGCGGAGAATTATAGAAGTGCTAATGGATATGGGTCTAAAGGTGGTCGCTATTCGTCACCCTATGCCTTATGGAAATTTGGTGGCTCAAAAAGTACAGCGATTTGCTACGGTGGATGATTTGAAAAAGCACGAGTGCACCATCGAGGAGATGGAAGAGTACGAGCCGCATGTCATTCGCGGAAATGTGATTTATGCGGGAGTCGATTATGAGGCCATCATCCGTGAAGCAGAAAAAGAGGCCGATATTATCATTTGGGATGGCGGAAATAACGATTTCCCATTTTATCACTCCGATTTAATGATAACCGTAGCCGACCCACACAGAGCCGGACACGAACTGCGCTATTATCCCGGCGAGACCACTTTACGCATGGCAGATGTAGTGGTAATCAACAAAATGGATAGCGCCGATGCCGCAGGAATTCAGCAATTGCGCGAAAATATCGCCAAGGTAAATCCGGAAGCAGTGGTTGTGGATGCTGCATCTCCCTTAACGGTAGATAAGCCCGAACTAATCCGAGGCAAAAAAGTTCTGGTTGTAGAGGATGGTCCAACGCTTTCTCACGGACAAATGAAAATTGGTGCAGGTTCCGTAGCAGCCAAAAAATTTGGAGCCGCCTCCTTTGTTGATGCAAGACCTTTTGCCGTTGGCAAATTGAAAGACACCTACGAAACCTATCCCGAAATCGGGACGGTTCTCCCGGCTATGGGATATGGCGAAACCCAAATCAAAGACCTCGAAGCAACCATAAACGCTACAGATTGCGACGTGGTAGTGATTGGCACCCCAATCGATTTAAGGCGAATCGTCACCATCAACAAACCCGCAGTACAGGTAGGCTACGACCTCCAGGAAATCGGCAAACCGGATTTGGTAGATGTGTTGAAATCGTTTGTTAAGGATAGTGGGTTATGACCACCTCCCTAAATCCCTCCTCCAAAGGAGGAGGGACTTTTCAAGGATATTTTTTTGTCCAGTATATCATTTACCTAAGACTCAATTTAGGTCCTCCTCATTTAGCAGATAGGCAATGATAAAGCCTATACCGAAAATCCCTCGTCCAAAGAATGACGGGCTTTTCAAGACAGACCCAGTTAATTATTTTAATAAATTAAAGCCGAATATAAGTCCCCTCCTTTGGAGGGGATTTAGGGAAGCTTAAATCGCCTTTCATTTTTTAAACACATCACAATTGCAATTTCCCAAAAAACACCGCAGATTAACACATCTTTAAAACCAACTTTGTGTAATCATGCGAAATTTTCTCTCTTTTTCATTCCTCTTACTTCTGACCATCGGACTCATTTCTTGCTCCGGTGAACAAGAAACGCATCAAAAAGAATTTGCCATCGCTATTCATGGTGGGGCAGGTGTTATTTCTCAGGATATTGATCCTGAAATTCGAGACGGCTATCTCGCATCGTTGGAGGAGGCATTGACGATTGGTAGAGATATTCTTGCTAATGGCGGCACGGCAATGGATGCTATTGTTGAAACCATCATCTATCTGGAAGATGATCCTCGTTATAATGCCGGAAGAGGTGCTGTTTACACGAATGAAGCCATTCATGAATTGGACGCTTCTATTATGGATGGCCGGGATTTGAATGCGGGAGCCATTACCGGCGTGCGTACTGTCAAAAATCCTATCGTTTTGGCAAGAAAAGTGATGGAAGAAAGTCGCCACGTCTTTTTTGCAGCCGATGGCGCTGAGCGCTTTGCAGATTTGATGGATGTTGAGCGAGTGGATAATTCCTTTTTCAACACCGAGAACAGAAGACGTGCCTTAGAAAGAGCCCTGGAGAGAGAAGCCGTGGAAATGGACCACAGCAGTGTGATTCAAGAAAACGACAAGAGCTGGAAATACGGAACCGTCGGCGCAGTTGCTCTGGACAGGGATGGAAACCTTGCTGCAGGAACATCCACTGGCGGCATGACCAATAAGCGCCACGGACGCGTTGGAGATTCACCCATCATCGCAGCAGGAACCTACGCTGATAACAATACCTGTGCGGTTTCTTCCACCGGTCACGGTGAGAAATTCATCCGAAATGCCGTTGCTTACCAAATCTGTGCGCAGATGGAATTTGCCGGAAAAACACTTGCCGAGGCAGCCCGAAACGTAATCTGGGAAAAACTGGATGAGGGCGATGGCGGAATCATAGCCGTTGATTATGCCGGCAATATCGTGATGGAATTCAGCTCACCCGGTATGTTCAGAGGAGCAGCAGACTCCGATGGGTTCTTTGAAGTCGCGATTTGGGAGTAAATCGGGTGAATTATTCCTGCACCTGCTAAGTAGGCTAAAAAGCATTTCTTAAAGTCCACTGTACGCCGCGGCGTAGGGATTTAGGGGGGAGGTCAAACAAGCGAATTATATTCTTTAAAACTTCTTTGACAATTCTCTCTATCGAAGATTAAAAGTCACTCTTCCCCCTGTAACTTTGACGAAAAGCCTCTTATCTTCGCAGGATAATTAAATACCTTTTTGCTGTGATTCAGTCTATTTACATACGTGATTTTGCACTTATTGATGAGTTGGATATCGCCTTCCAGCCCGGCTTGAATATCGTTACGGGTCAGACGGGAGCGGGAAAATCCATCATCGTCGGGGCGCTGAATATGATACTCGGTGAGCGTGCAGACACGGACTCCATACGCCAGGGTAGCAAAAAAGCAATCGCCGAAGCGGTTATCAAAGTGGCTGATGAAGACAAGATTCGCAGCCTGCTTGAACAGCACGAAGTTGAATTCCGAAAGGAAATCATTTTACGCAGAGAAATTCGGGAGTCCGGTAGTCGGGGTTTTATCAATGATACGCCCGTAACTATTGGCGTGCTAAAATCCGTTGGGGATGTTTTGGTGGATTTGCATGGTCAGCATGATCATCAACTTCTTTTAAAAGAGGAGCATCACAGGGAATTGATTGATGGCCTGCCGGAAGTGGCTCCTATCTTTGAAAAATGGCTGAATACCTGGCAAAATACCAATGCCAAGCGTAAAGAGTTGGAATCTCTGAAACGCAAAGAACGCGATATCCGGGAAAAGCAGGATTTGTACAAATTCCAGCTTCAGGAATTGGAATCCGCAAATCTTGATCTGGAGGAAGTAGAGCAGATGGAGCAGGAAATGAACCTGCTTGATAATGCCGAGGAACTGGATCAAAAAGCAGCCATTATCACAACACTGGGATCTGAGGCCGATATCAATCTTTTGGATTTATTGAACAAAATCCACGATGCGCTTACCGATATAACAGACATAGAATCGGAATTTCTTACCTACAAAGAAGAATTAAAAACGGCCAAAATCAGTATTCAGGAAATGCTGAGTTTTACCGAACAATACAGAAATAGTATAGAATTTAATCCGAGTCGTCTGGAGCAACTTCGCCAGCGTCAGGCTGCATTGAATCGCCTTCAGAAAAAATACCTGCTTGATATCCCACAATTAATTGCAAAAAAAGAAGAATTAGAAGAAGCGGTTCGCTTATCAGAAAACTATGAGGAAGAGATAAAAAGAGCTGAAAAAGACTTTGTTCAATCCTGTAAAGAATTGGAAAATGTAGCCATCGAACTTCACAAAAAGAGGCAAGAAGCGGGAAAAGAACTGGCTAATCGCATCATTCAGGAACTTCAAAATCTTGGAATGCCTAATAGCCGTTTCGAATTACATTCCGAATGGCTTGAAAACAGAAACGGCTGGTTGCAAGTGGACGGAAAAACGGTAGAATCCGGACCCGAAGGTTGTGAGCATCTGTCTTTTTATATCTCTACAAATAAAGGTGAATCTCCGCGTCCCTTGTCCAAAACGGCATCGGGTGGAGAGATTAGCCGGATTATGCTGGCATTGAAATCCGTACTTGCCCGCGAACAACGTTTGCCCGTCATGATTTTTGACGAAATCGATACCGGAATTAGTGGTGCTGTGGCTGAACAAGTGGGTCATACTATGAGGGAGCTGGCCACTCATTGCCAAATAATCGCCATTACGCATCAGGCGCAGATTGCATCACAGGCGCATGCTCATTATGAAGTAGCGAAATGGGAAGAATCCGACCGCACGGTTACGCACATGAAATTGCTTAATGAAAAGGAACACGAACAGGCCGTGGCATCTCTCATCAGTGGTAAAGATATCACCGAAGCCGCAAGAGCAAGTGCCCGGGAGATGATTCAGAAAGCAATGACGGTATGAAGCAGCACTGGATAGAATCAAATTCCTGCAAGCTTTCGGTAACCATACTCGGGGAAGGAAAGCCGCTGCTAATGCTTCATGGCTGGGGAAGTAACTCCAAAGTCATGCTCCCACTAGCCCGGCAAATGGCTGCGTTCAGACAGATTATCATTCCGGATTTAGCCGGTTTTGGCGATAGTCCGGAACCTCCCAGAGCATTTTCTGTTCAGGATTATGCGAATTTGATTCCCGACCTTCTGCAAAAACTCGAGATTGAAAAATGTGACGTCCTCTCACATTCTTTTGGAGGAAGAATGATGCTAAAACTCCTTTCGGATTCCAATACGTCAACTCTTTTTGATAAAGTCCTGATAACGGGCGGAGCCGGAATGAAACCAAAGCGGGGGCTTGGGTATTATAGGCGGCTATACACGGCAAAATTACTTAAAGCACCCTTTTTATTATTGCCGGGCTCTCTTCGTGAAAAATCGCTGGCCTGGCTACGCCAAACCGCAGTCTGGAAATCGCTCGGCTCCGGCGAATACAAAGAATTGTCAGGAGTAATGCGTGAAACCTTTGTAAAAACAGTAACCGAATATCTGGAACCCACCCTGCCGAAAATTCAGCAGGAAGTATTTCTCCTATGGGGCGAAAATGATGATGCCACGCCGGTATATCAGGCTAAACGCATGGATGACAGACTAAAAAACTCAGCTTTGGTAACCATTCCCGATGCGGGGCATTATGCATTTTTAGATCAACCTCAGAAATTCCTGGCCATAGCGAAGGCTTATTTTGAGGGATGAGCTTAGCCGCTAAGATTTTACTGAACAAAATCTATCTCAAATATAGCATATTTCTGGTTCTCACATAATCTCCGGCCTGTAGACGATACACATACGTTCCGCTCGTCAATCCTGTAGCATCGAAAGTAACGGAATACCAACCGGCATTTTGATATTGGCGCACCAAAACGGCCATTTCCTGTCCGAGCATATTATAGACAGCTAAGCGCACATCTGCGGCTTCGGGCAAACCATAACGAATTTGCGTAGTTGGATTAAATGGATTTGGAAAGTTCTGCTCCAAGATGAAATCAGCAGGGACATCCATCGCTGAGCCTAATTGCAATGGACGAAATACAATTCTAGCAGCGGGCCGGTCATTTGCGTGCCAAAAACCACCGCCATCATCACTTGCGCCACCAATAGCCGGCTCCTGACCTACGATAGAAAAACGAGAAGCCGCATAATAGGTGCCTTCGGGCAGGTTCTCCCCATATTGGATTTCATAGATATCTGATTCATCCTTCGATTGCCTGAAAGACGCTTCCATCCAAGCAGACTGAGGCCATTCGGAAGGCGGGATATTTCTATCATATAAGCCAATCCACGCCCTGATGTATGGATTTACCTCACCGGTTCCGGTCAATCCTTCTGCCTTTACCGTTGCTGAAATATTGGCATTGACACCAAGCATCGTTTCTCTCGTCTCAGGCCCGCGCACATTTACGAAGCCAATCCGCCCAACAACACCCCTGTTGATATTCAAGGTATGTTGTGTAGCAGAATATCGCCTGCGATTACCGGCTTGCGCACGCACTGTCCAATCTAAGGCATCAAAAGTTTGGCGGCGTATGCCAAGCGCTTCAAGATGTGCATCCAAATTTTTCATCGAGATGGTCAAAACCGTATCTCTGCCGCTGCTATTACTTTCTATGGATAAAATAGGTTCTTCAAAACTTCCACCTTCAAAATCGAAAAGTATTCTATAGCGTACATTCAGATTGGTTTGTGGTTTGGTCCACACAAATCGGATGACTTGTTCGGGGTCTCCGCTAACTGAAATTTCTCTGAAATCTTCCGGATTTCGCAAGGCAAATGGCCCAATAGGATCTGGCTCTGTCAGAACTCTCACTACTTTCAAAACTTCTGTTTCTCTGCCTAAGTCATTTATGGCTATCAAGGAAATTTCCGTTTCTCCTAAATTTATCGGTCGTATCATCAATTGAGAATCTGCTCCATAAACCTGACTCTCAATTCTGCCTCCTCGCAATTCCTGAACAGTTCTCAGGGGTTCGCCTGATTCCCGTATTTCTGCTACTCTTGCTGCATTACTTACATTGGTAATTAAAATTTCTTCATCAGCAGATTGTGCTGAAACGATGAGCCGACCGCCATCAACATCTTCAAACAAATTCCCAATAGGGATAACTATTAAACCCTGCTGAATCAAAACATCGCGAGGCTCCGGGTTTTCTACAACGATGGGCGATTCATCCATAATCACTTGTACATTTATGCTCGTCTCCACATAAGTACCAAAAGGGTCTCTGGCCGTTATGGTGATCTCTCTCTCTCCTCTTTCATGGGGTAAAATACGCAAAGCAGGACCGGTGTATTCAACATCAGAACCAGTTCCCAGAAGTTGCTCAACCCAGGAAAATCCCGGCATCTGTAATCGGTTTCTTTCTCTGCCAATCATTACCACTGAAGCATCAAAAATATGTGCTTCAGCTTGGCTGATTTCGAAAGACAGCTGATGACCGGCCGGATCTTCAAAATACTCATTCAGAGGAATAAGCTCAGGTTCTCGTCCCGCCACAAGCCTGATTTCAGGAAATTCCTGAATTTGTACGGGTGGATCTTTGGGTTCTACGCTTACGAAAAACTGATGCGAAATTTCTCTGCCCATTTCGTCTCTTTTTATGATGAATACATCCGTACTTCCAACTCTAAGAGGCTCTATTCTTAGAATTTCTTCTCTGATGGGGGGCGCATCGGGAAGGGCAGGCCTTCGGCTTATTTCCGTAACGGAAGTCCTAAGCACCGTTTCATCGGCAACTATAACCTGATAACGCAAATCAGAAAACGCACTGTTATCGAATGCTCTTTCTAAATTGATATCAAATGGTCCGCCACCAAGCATGTAAGAGCGAAATCGTAAATCTTTCTGTACGTATGGAGATTCCTGCTGACGCTGAGGCAAGACTCGCAGCTCGATTGGGATTCTCAAATTTCTGGTATTTCCGGCATTCGACTGAATTCGTAATTCGGCCTCTTTGTTCGTATCTGAAACCTGGCCGCCTTCGGCATAAATGTGCAATTCGTAGGTTTCGCCCGGCGCTACAGACCCAAAGGTTCGGGATGCTGACAGCCAGGATTCTGAAACAGAATGGCTCATCACCTGTATCGAACTCAAAAAGAGTTCATCAACATTATTTTGATTGTTATGCCCCAACTGCAAGGAATTGATTTCCGGTAAATTCTCAACGCCAAACGAGCTTTCTCTTTTCCCATCCACATACACAAGAATGCGATTGCGACGATAATCCAATTCCACGGCAAAACGATGTGGCCATTCGGCATACCATTCAGCGGAAATATTCAGAGTATCTGTTTTTTCTTCTAACTGGAGATACATGGTCATTTGGGCATCACTGTACCAAACCCAACGCAGGGAGCCGGATTCATCACCCATGCTCAGAAAATAATCTGCTCCATCGTATTCTGTGATAAACATTTCTGCTTCTACCCGAACCAATTCGGAAACCTCATTCAGAAACGCCGGCGATTGAATAAATGAATTTTCGCCTGCCGAGTTACCTAATCGCAAATCTTTTTCCCCATCCTTTGTCGGACTTGGAGTTATAGTAGCAAACAAACTGTCGCCATGAATTCTCCAGCGAGATTCCTGACCAAAGAGACTTGCGATTTCATATTTGATGAAGGATTCTGAAAAAGCTGTTTGAAATTCAGGACTCTCGAAAGGATTAGCAAAGCCACGGCCTTGAATCATCAACTCCTGCTCTGAAAGTTGGGCTTCCTCCGGATATGATGCCGTAAGATTCCAGTGCAAATCTGAACTTCCGGGATTACCTATCACTACAGTTTTTGCAGAATATTCTTTTGCAAAGGTTAACGCTTCTAATCGAACAGGATCAACTGAAATCAGGCTTTTTCCCTCATCATTGGAAAAGTAAACAAGTGGCGTTTTCATTAAAGTGTATGGCTCAGACAATCGGATTTCTCGATTTACATTTTCCCCTGAAAATCGTCCTAAAATCTCCCAGCCATTGTTTGGGATTTGCCGCCCATCGCCCGTTTCTATGAAATACAGGTATGAGACCATTGTGTTTTCATCGCCCTGAATTGGAATTTGAACCTGATAAACGCTGTCTGCTTTTCCGGGTTCAAGTCTGTAGAACTGATTTCTTGCCCAATGATTAAACGAGCCACGCACAAACAAATCATCACCGGATTCCGGTTTGAAAAATCCCTGTTCTTTAGCCGCACCCATATTTACCTGAAATAATACCTCTCTGATTTGATAAACCTCACGCTCTTCGTTAAAAAACAGGGTATCTGCTACAATTATGGTGTCCGATTCCGGGATTTGAATGATGCGATTATGTAATTCATCTGATAACAGAAAATTTCTCTCCCAGCCAAGAGGGCTATCCGGCACTTTTAGCTTGTAATCTAAACGCTGTCCCGGCCAGGCATTCAGGTTCAAATCGATTGTATATAGCAAGGATTCCTCAGGATGAGCTCTAAATAGCCAGGTGCTATCTTCAGGAGATTCATTCCAATTTGAGAAAACTCCGCTAATCATCAAGTTATGTTTCTCAGGATTGAATCTTCCCATTTCTGCCTGAACACTCATATCTGCCACAAGTTGCACAGGAAATGATTGAGGACCCTTCTGCCCGGTAATGATTAAGGAGTAGGCCTGTGGGTGTGACAAATTTCGCTTATGGCTAACGGAAACTTTGTAAAGCCCCGGTGATGGATCTGTAATAAGGATTTGCTCCACATTATCGCGATTATTATCTCCGGTTCTTGCCCGCCTGTGTGGCTGATTGGCACGTAATACAAATGGTTCGTGAATCTTTCCTGATGGATCCTCAATTCTGATATCTAAATCATGAACCAAAATTCCGGTTTGGATGAGCCCGGCATCTAATATGCGCTCAGCCGGTGGATCTGTCCACGCCAAAGTTATTTTTAACGGTTCTGTACCGTCTGACTCAACGGAAAACTGCTGAACTTGTCCATTCTTCAGAGTGTCTTCTCTGAGGATTTCCTGCCCACCTGCAAATTGATCTCTTTCAATTAACTGAATGGCTTTTTCCTCGTTTAAAAATCCCCATCCCCGCTCAAACATAGGGCCGGGAGGAGCATCTTCAGGCAAATAAGCGCTGTGAATGAGTAATGCCCGAACCGTAGAACTAAGAGGTGGATGTTCTCTTTTCTCCATCATTTTTGTGATGAGATTATGCGTCACCGCACCAACCCGAGCTGCTGCCATGGATGATCCCGAGAGTTCTATATAATTCCGATTATTTTGACTTCCGGTAGTGTAAACACCTACGCCCGGCGCCATGATATCCGGCTTAACCCGTCCATCCGATGTAGGTCCCCGGGAGGAGAAATTTGCCGGCTGTCGCTCGTTTTCAATGCGCTCATACGCTCCAACCGTTAGCACATTCTTTGCCGATGCCAGAGTACTAATGGTTCTGAAACCGGCTTCGTCGGTTCCGCTGCTACGCTCCCCTTCCGATAAGCGCCATTGTCCCGCACGGTAATACCAATGCTCGGCGGGTTGCAGAGCGGGCTGAAATCCTCTCTCATTTCCGGCGCTCTGAATCATAAGATAGTGTGGCACCATCCAGGCAATCAGATCTACATCACGAGTGAGATTAGAGTAGTAACCATAACGAAAATCATACTGCGCACTACGCTGACCACTTCCCAGCCATGCCCAGCGACCATCTAAAAACAGATTACGCACCCAGCCTCGTGCAACGTCGTAACCATGTACAGAAACCAGGCCGCCACGTATAGCAAATGCCAATCGCTCAGCAGGATCGTCTTGCCAACTCCATGCCTCGAGATTAGCGAGCGGTGCAGGAGATTTTGCATCGGGCATCAAACCACGAGCAACCATCGCCCCGGCCATAGCTGTGGAGTGAGAAAAAACACTTCTGTCTTGAGAACCCATCCATCGGATATTTGCATCGAACTCAAAGTGGGTAGTTAGTGGCTTCCCCGCATCAGACAAACCCAGCGCTCTAGGAGTAAAAACAGGAGACACGGAAACGGAATCGTTTCGTAACAAACGGAACCCGGCAGAGTGGGTTAAAAAGTAAGCCGGAACATTATTTTCAAAAAAGCCGATTTCCAACATTTGGTGATTATCAGCCTGAACACGTATGGGGTAGCCTTTTGCCTCAGCATCGGCAATAGCTGCATTTCTGGAATTTTGCCAATACTCACGCAGTTCCTGCAATACTTCTTCCGCCTCTTGATGCACCTCTTGAGCCACGAGTTCACCAAACAAAGTGAACACAAAAATCCCGGCAAAAAGAAGTCTGCATATCATAATATTCATCATTTCACCAAAAATACGACAGAAATCTGATAGTTTTGTGAGGAATAAGGGATAGAATGGGTTTTGTGAGTTTGGGGTGTGTTGGGTTGGGCGTAGTCCAAGATTCAAGTTCTGTTTTATAACCTGAGTTCTTCAATCATCTAAAAACAAAAGCCATGAACACTCAGTCTTGTAGTATTCATGGCTTAAAAAAGAAGTACACCCGTAGGGATTCGAACCCCAAACCTTCTGATCCGAAGTCAGATGCTCTATCCAGTTGAGCTACGGGTGCATTTTTGGAAGACTTTTAAAATACGAAGAAATAAAGCCCCAAAACAACAGAGAACTCTTCACTAAATGAAGACTTTGAAAAACCAGGATTTTTGTTCAAGATCGAGGCCAGAAGGATTTTAAAACCGCAGCGTATTGACCATATGTGAGGATTTCAAAATCCTGATAACGAAGATATTGGGCAAAAAGACGGTTTTTCAAAGCCTTCTAAATGACCAACATGGCATCACCAAAAGAATAAAATCGGTACTCATTTCGGATGGCGTGTTCGTAGCATCGGCGCATGGCATCCATGCCCATAAAAGCCCCCAGGAGCATTAAAAGCGTACTTTTGGGTAAATGGAAATTGGTAATCAGGCTATTTACGGTATTAAAAGTATAACCGGGAGTGATGAAAATATCAGTAGCACCAGTTCTGGCGGTGAAAGGTTTCTGTTGGCCGAGGGTTTCCAAAACACGGGTTGAGGTTGTGCCCACTGCCGTTATGTGTTTGGCTTTATTTAAAACTTCGGCGGTAGCTTCATCCAGTACATAGGCTTCCTCATGCATAATGTGTTCGCTAATATTATCGGCTTTTACAGGTGCAAAGGTGCCTAAACCCACATGTAGAGTGACTTCCGCCATAGTAACACCTTTACTTTTCAAAGACGACATCACATTTTCTGTAAAATGTAAACCCGCCGTTGGAGCAGCCTTGGAGCCATCCCATTTAGCATAGACGGTTTGATACCTATCAGCCAGCTTTTCATTGGACGCAATATATGGTGGAAAGGGCGTGTGGCGGAAAGGCCTTAAGCGCTCGTCATCCAAAGGCAGGGAAAATGTCAGGTGTCGCAAACCATCATCACTGATTCCCGTTACTTCGGCTTCAACTCCCTCCGTTAAAACTACTCGCTTTCCCGGTTTAAACTTACGCCCGGGACGAACCATTGCCGTTACTTGTTTATCATTGTGCTGTTCGGTGATGAAAACCTCCATCTTGCCGAAAAGCAGACGTGCTTTTTCAACCTTGCTGTTGTTTAAAACTAAGGTTGTATCCACCGGCAAATACGCAGATATATT
>SKIC01000181.1 GCA_007116685.1 Balneolales bacterium | reverse complement strand
TTTTTCGGGATACCGTAGCAGTCCGCAAAGTGAAACGCTCTTTAGTCGCTAACTCCTCCAGAGAGATATAGGAGTTCGTTTTCTTTCCGTCTTCGGTGGAGGCTGTGAACGAATTATCGTTGCGAGAGATGATTAAATCCGCAGAGTTTTCGTCATCGAAATCAGCATGCAAGCCTTCTGCTTTAAGTAGATTTTTAGCATCACTTACGCCTGATAAATCATAAGCGACATGATGACCGGCATCTTTAAATCGGATCACGGAAGTAATAAAACCGGCTGGCAGGCGATTCTTTTCAAAAACGGTATTAGCGTACCAAATACGAATCATGAGCAATGAGTTTGGCTGTTTCTATGGTGTCTTAAGTTCTTGGATAATTTGTTTTAAAACCTTGAGTAATTCTTCGTTCTCTGCACGTGTGCCAATGGTTATTCGCAAGGTTTCCTCGCAATGCATCTGATCACCACGATAACGAATCACTACACCAAGTTCAGCAGAGCGATAGTAAATTTGTTTTGCTTTCTGAATACGAATAAGCAAGAAATTAGCATCTGAGGGAAAGATGGTCTCTACCTCAGGAATGACATCCAATTGTTCGCTGAGCCAAACTCTTTCATCGTTAAGTGCTTTTACGGATTTCGCAACTTTTTCATTGGCTGCCAATGCTTCTAAGCCTGCATTCAGAGTATATGAATTCAGATTATACGGAGCTTTGATAGAGCGCATGAACCGAATAATGCTTCTGTGAGCAATCGCAGCACCTAATCGAATTCCGGCCATTCCAAATGCTTTGGATAGGGTTTGAAGCACAACCAAATTAGGATAATCTTCTACGTCTTTGGCGAAAGTTTTATCCGGACAAAAATCTATATAAGCCTCATCTACTACTACTATTCCATCAAAATTTTTGAGTACTTCCAGTACATCTTCTCTGTTCAAGGTATTTCCCGTGGGATTATTTGGCGAACAAAGAAAAATAATGCGAGTGTTATCCTCAATAGCATCTTTCAGAGCCGGAATATCCAATTGAAAAGATTTGGTAAGAGGCGCTTCTGATATCTGAACATTGTTGATGTTCGCACTCACTTTGTACATCCCATACGTAGGAGGAGTAATCAGCAGACTATGCTGTCCGGGCTCGCAGAAAATACGGATGATATTATCAATTGCTTCATCAGAACCCACTCCGAAAAATAATTGATCAGGATTCACACCCCGATAAGCGGCATACGCTTTACACAATTTCGCATGATGTGGGTCAGGATAACGATGCAATTCCAAATCGGAGTCAATGGCTGAACCAAAACTGTTTTCGTTGGCATCGAGTAAGATCCCGCTGTCAAAATCATCCCGCGCACACCGGTAAGGTGTGAGTTTTGCGATATTAGGTCTGATTTTAGCTAAAATGTCGTCAATCGTAACCATGTTTACTATGATTGAGTTGCTTTTAACTGTTTTAAGCGAATACTGACGGCATTTTTATGAGCATCCAGAGATTCGGTTTCAGCCATAATTTCAACGGCCGGACCCAATACCTGCAATCCGTCTTCTGTGAGTTCCTGCATGGTAATGTGTTTAAAATAAGCATCAACAGAAACGCCACTATACACTGCTGCATACCCGGAAGTAGGTAGCGTGTGATTGGTTCCTGATGCATAATCACCAACAGATTCAGGTGTCCAGTGTCCGATGAAAACAGACCCGGCATTCACAACTTTTTGAGCTAATTCAGAAGCATCTTTGGTTTGAATTATCAAATGCTCCGGAGCATATTCGTTCGAAAAAGCCATCGCTTCTTCAAGATCAGAAACAACTACCGTATAGCTACCGTCAAGTGCTTTTTTAGCATACTCAGCACGTGGCAGAGCATTGAGCTGTTTTTCGAGTTCTTTATTTATGGCTTCGATATTCGTGCTCTTAGTAGCAACTAAAACCACCTGACTGTCATTACCGTGTTCTGCCTGAGATAGTAAATCTGCGGCAATAAAAGCAGGATTCGCCGATTCGTCTGCAATAACCAAAACTTCAGAAGGACCGGCCGGCATATCAATGGCCACTCTAGCATTTGAGTTTTGGAGATGCATTTTTGCAGCGGTTACAAATTGATTACCCGGTCCCAAAATTTTCAAAGTTTTGGGGACAGTTTCTGTGCCGTAAGCCAGAGCCGCGATGGCCTGTGCGCCTCCTGCTTGTAAAATTCCTGAAACACCGCAAAGTGCTGCTGCATATTCAACTTCCAGGGCAACCGAGCCATCTTTTCCGGGAGGAGTGGCAATCACAATGGTTTTGCATCCGGCAAGTTGCGCCGGAACTCCCAACATCAATACTGAGGATGGTAAAACAGCAGTTCCACCGGGCACATACAAGCCTACACTTTGAATGGGAACAGGTACGCGTCTGCAAACTACGCCGGGCATGGTTTCGACTTCAAGCAGATGCGGAAGTTGTGCTTTGTGGAACTCAAAAATATTCTGATAAGCGATATTAAAAGCAGATTTGGTCTGTTCATTAATCGGGATATCGTCCGGCTGCCTTACAGGGATATAAAGAGGGTCATTGCTTCTGCCATCAAACTTCATGTTGTACTCAGAAACAGCCTTATCGCCACGGATAGCTACATCTTTGATGATTGGCCTCACGGTTTCGAAAGCCTGATCCAGATCAACAGCTACGCGGTTACATAACTTCGTGAGTTCATCTGAGCTTAATTGAGAATATTGATACGTTTTCAGCATATTTAAACGATCATATTTTCAATGGGCAGAATAACGATTCCCGTTGCTCCGGCTTCTTTCAGCTGCTCCATAACTTCCCAAAATTCTTCGATTGGTATTACAGAGTGGATGGCCACCATATTATCATCAGCCAATGGAAGGACTGTGGGGCTGTTTAGAGATGGAATAATCTCACAAATTTTGTCAACGGCCTGCGTTGGTGCATTCATCATGATATAACGACTACGGTCAGCCTGCTGACTGCCTTCCATCCGGGTGAGGAACTTGTCAATCAACTCCTGCTTCTCGGGAGAAACGCTTCTATTCGTCTGGATTAATTGACATTCAGAGTGAAGAATGGAGACCAATTCTTCTAAGCCATTAGCTTTAAGTGTGCCACCTGTTGAAACCAAATCAGATATAACATCAGCCACACCTAAAGTTGGCGTTACCTCAACGGCACCATTGATATAAACGGTATCAACGGAAAGACCTTTTTCTTCAAAATACTGTTTAGTGAGATTTGGATAACTGGTGGCTATACGCTTCCCACTGAGGTCTTCAGCCTTAGTAATCCCTGAATCTTTAGGCACAGCAAGCGATAATCTGCAAATACCATAGTCAAGATTACGAAGTACCTTAACATCTGCTTTACGCTCCAAAGTTACATTTGCACCTACAAAACCTAGTTCACAAACCCCGTCCTGCACATATTCAGGAATATCATCATCTCTGATTAATAATAACTCTACATCAAAGTTTCTGGCTTGTACCATCAATCGGTTTTTATAACCATTGAATTTCAAGCCAATGCTTTGAAGTAATTCTAATGTTTGTTCTGATAAACGACCACTTTTCTGAATGGCTATACGGAGAGTCTTATTTTTCGAATTCACGCTAATAAAAAATGTTTAAAAATTAAGAGAGAAATGGTAGTCGTAAAATACTTTAGTGCGAACTACCAATAATTAAGAACAAAAGTAAGAACAGTAATCGTGCCCTTTAAATGGACGGAAAATAGGCTTTAAACTGTTCAGGTGTTGAATGAAATATTTGAAATCTTAAATCAGGTTTTCGGAATACTGTAATGCAAAAAAAAGGGATAATGAACTCTCATTATCCCCTTGAATCTAGTCTTTATCCAGGTCGATATTATCTCCCGGTTCATCAGCATCATCAGCAATATTTTCTGCGTCGATAATGTCGTCAGTGCCAATATCATCATCGTCATCATCAGAATCATCAACAGGAGGTGCAACGGGTTTCTTTTTAACCTTTTGCTCTGTGGCACCAGATCGCTTCAATATGGCTGATATTTCTATATTATCGTTTTCATTTGCCATAGATAGTGCAGTATTGCCATTTTTGTCTCTTGCAGAAACATCTGCACCTTGCGCAACCAAATATCGAACAATGGATTGATGCCCTTCCCGGGACGCCAGCATGAGTGCGGTGTGCCCCCAAGGTTGTTTGGCATTGACATCAGCACCTTTTTCGACCAGTAATTTTACTGCGCCAAGTTTACCTTCTCGTGCAGCAATAATTACGGCGAGTGGACCAATTTCTACTCCATTATCAAGCAGATACCGCATCACATCAAGATTTCCATTTTGAGCAGCACGGTTTAATGCTGTTCCACCCATCTTGTTTTTAATATTGACCTGCGCACCTTTGTCAACGAGATAGGTCACGATATCCATATTATCTGACTCAGCCGCAAAAATAAGCGGAGTGGAACCACTCTTGCCGATTTGGTTAATGTCTGCTCCAGATTCTACTTCATTTTTAACGGCTGCTAAATCACCTGATTTACATGCCTGTAAAAGCGCTGATAATTCCATTGCTATTGCGAGTTTTCCGTGATTTTGATTTAAAATGTGTCCAAATATAGGTAAAGAAACAGCAAAAATTCAGTGAGCTACTGAAATTTTACTTTTAGGAGGCATTGAAAAACCAGGATTTTTGTTCAAGATCGAGGCCAGAAGGATTTTAAAATCGCAGCATATCGACCATATGTGAGGATTTTAAAATCCTGATAACAAAGATATTGGGCAAAAAGACAGTTTTTCAAAGCCTCCTTTTAATTCAGAATGGCATTATCCTGATAACCAAGAAGGAAATCGTAGCCATTCATTCTTTGCCTACCTTCGTATTGTAGTTCGCTAAGAATTAGGGCTCCATCTTTGCATTCAAGATATGCTTTGCCATCTTCAATAAATAACCGTCCTGTAGCCTTATTGGTGCTAGCAGTATTCTGAATTTCAGTCCTGTAGATTTTTAATTTTTTACCATCTAGCAAACCCCAGGCACCCGGAAAAGGACTCATGCCACGTATAAGATTGTGAATGGACAGAGCATCCAAGTCTAAATCTATTTTGGCATCGTCAGGAAAGATTTTTGGAGCTTTACTGGCAAGACTGTCATCTTGTTTGCTGAGAGTATATTCACCACCTGATATCAAATCCAAAGCCTCAGGTAACATTTCTCCACCAAGATGCATCAGGCGTTCGTAAACCTCTCCGGTAGTTTCGTTTTGTCCGATCGGGATTTCTTTTTGTAAAAGAATTTCTCCCGTATCAATTTTTGAATCCAGAAAGAAAATCGTGTTTCCTGTCTTTTCTTCTCCCTGAATAACGGCATGATGAATAGGAGCCGCTCCACGATAAGCCGGCAGTAGTGAAGCGTGTAAGTTAATAGCACCAATCTTAGGCACAGCTATTAAAGAAGAGGGTAAAATTTTGAACGCCACAATGACAATCATATCGGGATTCAAATCAGAAATATAATCATGCAATTCCTGAGAGCGCATATCCTCAGCTTCAAAAACAGGGATGTCTAAATCAATAGCTTTCTGTTTTACCGGTGTGGGGGATGTCTGATTTCCACGACCACGCCTTTTGTCAAAGCCACTGACTACGGCACAGATTTCGTGAGGGCTTTTATGAATGGCTTCTAATCCGGGTACAGCAAATTCCGGACTGCCCATATAAACGATACGAAGTGGCTTATTT
>SKIC01000163.1 GCA_007116685.1 Balneolales bacterium | reverse complement strand
TGATTCAATATTAGTGAGACTTCTGATGTTTTTACTTGTTAACATTATGAAAAAATATCTTTTCCTTGACATTCCCAACTTATAGTTCTAGGTTTGTCGCGCTTTAGAAAACGTCTAAAGTATTTCACTATAATTTAAAATAACTCACGTTATGGACGACAGTCATAGTTGCAGTTGCAGTACAGATTTGCCTCCGTCGGAAAGCCGTCAGCGTGGTGTTATGTTGGTAAAGTAAGCCTCTTACTTTAGCCAGATCTTCCACTCCTGGCGGGTTCAGTCAGAGTTTTGTGGATCTGTATTCATTTCTGAATTTCGGGAATGATATATCTTGAAAACAGAAATGTGCCTTCATGCTTCTGGACTCCGTAACCAATCGGAGACGAATCATGCGATATACAGACAAGACAAACGATTTAGGTTTGCTCATTAAACTGAGCATTATGGTACTTGTTACCATGTTTTTGCTAATTGCTCAAGCCGTAAATGCACAACAGTTTTTCACTGATGATGCAGCTGTTACCACAGAAAGATCTTTTCAGGTCGAAACCTGGTACGGTGAGTTTGAATCAGTTTTTACGCCTGCCTTAGGCGTTAACAGTTGGCTTGAACTTGGTGTTGGCTTTGAGTTTGATACGAAAAACAATTTCGAGTTGGGCGCAATGGGCTTTCATGCCAAAGGCGTAACAGCCGATTTTGAAGAAGAAGGTCAGGCATTTGGCTTGGTTACAGGAGTAGTTTTTGATGAAAGCTTTGCTTCCGATGAATTCTTCTTCTATGTGCCTTACAGCCGAATGATTCTTAATGAAAGTTCTGCATTACACCTGAACTTAGGTACCGCTTTCCATGACGGAAGTGTGGAAATACTATACGGTGTACGTGGCGACTTTGGTGTACATGATCGAGTTGCAGTGGTTGCGGAAGTTTTCGCAGAGAATGATGATTTCCTGTATCACGGAGGACTCCGATTCTCATTAATACCTGATTTATTGGAAATGGACGTCATGTATGGCAGAGGTTTCCGCTCCGGACAGGAATTTCCTGGTATTAGCGTAGGAGTTTCTTTTACTCCTGATACTCTCTGGTGATAAAATAAATCAATAAAATCGAGCCGTTAATAATCATTTCTTCGGGCTTCGATTTATCCTAACAAATTAAATTTTTAAAAACTCAGAAATTGAGGTAGAACACTTATGCTCAATTTCTAAAAAAAGTGGGAGCACATCATGAAGAATACTCTGACAAAGAAACTAGACAATCTACTGACCGGAGATAATCATATCTCTGAAATACAATCAATTAGTAAAGATATTCATCCAGCGGTCATAGCCTCAAAATTATCTGAATTTGATAGAGAAAAAATCTTCTCCGTATTAAATATTTTGGGCTTAGAGCAACAAGCGCAGGTGTTCAGCCATTTTAAAAAGCATGTTGCTCGCGATATGGCAGCATTATATTCAGATGCAGAACTCGCAGATATTATCGAATTAATGCCTCATGACGATAGAGTTGATTTAATCCGTGTGTTACCGATGGAACGTCGTGAATCTCTCTTGAGAAATATAGAGCAACCAGATCGTGATGATATTCTGAAACTCAGCCGTTTTGATGAGCGAACTGCCGGAGCTGAAATGACCTCAGATTATGTTCGCGTAAAATCAAATCTCACAGTAGAGGAAGCACTGCAAAAAGTTCGTAGAGTTGCCAAGGATCGCGAAACCATTTACAACGTGTATGTAGTAGATGAACAAATCAGACTTATCGGAATTGTATCCTTACGAGATTTAGTACTGTTTAAAGCTGATCAGAAAATCGAAGATGTGATGACTACAGAAGTTATTACTGCCAGAGTTGATGAAGACAAAGAGATTGTTGCTAATCGGCTTAGTGAGTATGACTTAATTGCAATGCCTGTTATCGATAGTAACGATAGATTAATGGGCATTATCACATTTGATGATGTGATGGATGTTCGCCAAGAAGAGGCAACAACTGATTTCCATAAAATGGGATCAGTAGGTCTAATGAACGTTAGTTTGAAAGACGCTTCTGTGTGGTTTCTGTTTTTAAAGCGTGCTCCATGGCTATTGGTTTTGGTTTTTATGAACATCTTCTCCGGTGCAGGAATCGCCTACTTTGAAGACACTATTGAGGCCGTTGTGGCACTGGTTTTCTTCTTGCCACTTCTAATTGATAGCGGAGGTAATGCAGGTTCTCAGGCTTCAACCTTGATGGTTCGTGCCTTGGCTATAGGTGAAGTAAAAATCAAAGATTGGTTCCGGTTATTCGGTAAAGAAATTTTTGTAGCTATAACCATTGGAGTAGCTATGGGAATTGCCGTTTCAGCAATCGGTTTTTTTCGAGCTGGTTCTGAAGTAGCTTTTGTTGTTTCTTTAACTATGATTTGCTGTGTACTTGTTGGAAGTCTTCTTGGAATGTCGTTACCATTCCTGCTCCAAAAAATGAACTTTGATCCAGCCACAGCTAGTGCGCCGCTAATTACCTCCTTGGCTGATATTGCCGGAGTCTTAATGTATTTCAGCATTGCCACCTGGTATTTAGGTATTGGAGGATAAAAAAAGTTTCAGCACAGAACGGAAAGCACACTGACTTACAACTCAGTGTGCTTTTTTTTTAATGATTGAGAACCTAAAAGGGTATTTACTTAAAGCAGCCAAATTTCATTTCTATACACACTAAAATCTCCTTATTCTTAGTCTCAGCCTAAAAATATAGCATTGTCATTTTATGCACCCCGTAAAAAAAGCCTTACTCATTAGCCTTTTTGTTTCAGCGATATCACTTACGCTGAAAATAGTGGCCTTCTTCATAACGGGTTCCACAGCAGCACTTTCGGATTCTTTGGAATCGGTAGTTCATTTTGTGGCTATGGTTTTTGTGGTTTATGGCTATTATTTAAGTATAAAACCCGCTGATGACGACCACCATTACGGCCATGAAAGAATTGAATTATTATCGGTTGGTGTAGAAGGTGGTATTATCATGGTGGCCGGTATAACTATTGTTTACCATGGTATACAAAGCGTTTTATTTGGTGTTGAAATCCAAAATATGGATTTAGGGATAGCGCTTTTGGTGGGTGCTGCCTTAATAAACCTTTTGTTAGGTTCTTATGTGTTGAGAGTTGGACGGCGCGAGAAAAACAATATTGCCATCAGTAATGGTAAGCACACGCTAACCGATGTTTGGACGAGTGCGGGGGTAGTTGCTGCTTTATTAATCATACATTTTACCGGATGGTTATTCATTGATGTAATTATAAGTTTGGCAATTGCTGCGTATATCATGTTTGAAGGCTATAAACTCCTACGATTTGCAATTACCGGAATCATGGACACCAGAAATCCTGATATTGATGAGGCAATACGCTCAGTTTTGGCAAATAAACTACCTGATGGAATACACGACTGGCACCATTTGCGTCATCGCACTTCCGGAAATACAACCTGGATAGAACTCCATCTGGTTTTTGATGATGAAATCTATCTAAAAAATGCTCATGATAAGGCCACTGTACTAGAACGTTCTATCATTGATGCTCTTGATACAGATGCTATTATAACCATGCATCTTGAACCTTATCATACCCATGATGAAGCACATCAAATACTGGATGGTGCTAACAGAAAAACGGATTTAGACAGTTTCGCCTGAGGGTTCCGGTTGTTTTCGGATTCCGCGAATAACAATGAAATCATACATAGCATGAGCTGCCATTGCAGCATATAATCCGGAAAGTTCAAAAAGTAGGCCGAGTCCCATACTTAGAGTGAACATAAACATTCCAAAAAGGATAAATGCTTTGCTACTAAATCTGAAATAACCATGTATAGCAACAAATAGGGCAGAGGCTATCCAAATCCCTAAAACAGGCTGTAAGGCAGCGCGAAACAAGATTTCTTCAGTAATTCCGGCAGTAAGAGAAATTGCAATAATTCCGGGCGTGGAAAGTGGAAGTTGACGAATAATTTTGATGGTTTTGAATTCTTCCATCACGGGCAACATGTCTTCCCTGAATGCAACCTTTAAAGCAAAATAACCGGCTATCAGACCAAAAAGTAGTCCAGTTATGATTTGTGTAATTACCGAATGGGGTGCGTCCAGTATATTTTTTAATCCATCCTCATGGATAAAATAGATGATAAATGCTCCGATCAGAACCCACAGTGCACCGGAAATTAAAGAAACTACATGAAGGCTGGAATTCGTAATTACCTGATCAGATTCGGCATGATTATTTGACTCAGACATTTTCAAAATTTGTCTAAAGAGTCTGTTCGCGATTTACTTTTTGATAAAAATCATGAGAGGTCAAATCGTACTGAATAGGTGTAACGGTAGCAGCTCCGGTTTTTAGGATATTCAAATCCAAATCCTCATCATTATCTAGGATTTCCAATTTACCGGTTATCCAGAAATACGGACGATTATGTGGATCGACGCGTGCTTCAAATTCTTCGATGTATCGACTATTTGCCTGTTTCGCCCAGAATAAATCTTTCAATGGACCGGCAGGTGCATTTACATTTAGAGTGATTCCTCTGGGTAAGCCATTTTCTAAAACGAAAGTGATTACTCGTCTGGCTGCTTCCTGGCATCCGGATAAATCCGCCGATTCACTAAATTCTAAACAACTAACAGCGATGGAAGGGATTCCTAAAATTGTGCCCTCAGTAGCAGCGCTAACGGTACCTGAATAAATGATGTTGATACCGGCGTTGGATCCATGATTGATGCCACTTAACACCAAATCCGGTTGTTGTTTCATTAGTTTACTTTGCGCCAACTTCACACAGTCAGCAGGAGTACCATTAATGGCTTGCCCCTCAAAATTATCGTCAATCTGAAAACTGGTTGCGCGCAAAGGATCAGATACTGTAATAGCATGACCTACAGCACTTTGTTGGCGATCTGGAGCAACGACATGAACCGTGCCAAATTCTGCAGCAACCTCAGCGAGTGCTTTTATACCGGGAGAGAAAATTCCATCGTCATTGGATACCAGGATATTTCTATCCTTGGTAAAATACTTTGATTTTTTAGTCATATTGTTCGTTATCGCTGGGGAAATTTTGTGATTTTACATCCGATACATAAGAGGAAACCGCATCCGTCATTACGGTATGTAAATCAGCATATCTGCGTAGAAATCTTGGATTAAAGTCTTTATTTATTCCCAGCATATCATGAATTACTAATACTTGGCCATCGCAGTGTTTACCGGCTCCAATTCCTATGGTTGGTATGGAAATACTATTGGTAACTTTTTTTGCTAAAGCGGATGGGATTTTTTCAAGCACCACGGCGAAACATCCTGCTTTTTCCAATGCTTTAGCATCTTCGATGAGTTCGGCAGCTTCTTCTTCCTCTTTTGCCCGAACTTTATATGTACCAAATTTATAAATGCTTTGAGGTGTCAATCCCAAATGTCCCATTACAGGAATACCGGCATTAACAATTTTTTTAACGGTATCTGCAACTGATCTTCCGCCCTCTAATTTAACAGCATGGGCACCGGCTTCTTTCATTAATCTACCGGCATTTATCAAAGCCTCTTTGGGAGTTACTTGATAAGACATGAAAGGCATGTCGGCTACAACCAGGCATCGCTCAACTCCACGAATTACACATTGAGTGTGATAAATCATGTGCTCTAAAGTGATAGGTAGAGTGGTTTCAAAACCGGCCATTACATTTCCTGCGGAATCACCAACCAAAATAATGTCGATTCCGGCTTGGTCCACTATTTGAGCCATTGAGAAATCGTAGGAGGTGAGCATACTAATCTTCTCACCTGCTGATTTCATATCTACAATAGTGCGTGTTGTAATTTTACTGGGTCGTTGATTGCCTAATTGTGTACTCATACAGAATCACGAGGTACGATAGCCGCAGTGGCTTCGATCTCACAAGTTACTTCACCATCAACTTTGGCTGTTCCTTCCATCACGAAGAAATTGCGGCGTTGTGATTTGAGAACCAACTCCATAATTAGCTGATCCCCGGGAACAACAGGCCTTCTGAATTTGGCTTTATTGATTGCTGAAAATACAATTAAAACATCTGCACCAGGCTCAACTTTTGTTTTCAGGGCAAGCAAACATGCTGTTTGAGCAAGAGCTTCAACCTGAAGTACACCAGGCATAACCGGAGAACCCGGAAAGTGACCATTAAAGAAATCCTCATTAGCGGTCACATTTTTCATCGCTTTGATACTGAAAGTATCGTAGTCTATTTCCAGAACACGATCCACTAATAAGAAGGGATAACGATGAGGGATTAGTTTTTTGATTTCTTCGATGTTTAAAACTTCTTCCATGAGAGTAAATTTGTATCGGTTAAAATATGGCACAAGTTACATAATCCAATTGAATTATGTAGCACTTACAATACCTGCATAAATATAAGCAACGCCACCACTTAGTTTCTTCATTTTATATTCGCTGAATGCTTTTGTTTTATGCATGATATTTAGAAATTTATCACCTGCAGGGAAAGTGGCACTGGTTTCAGGAAGGTAGGTATATGCGTCTTTATTTCCGGTTAACAAACCACCAACGGTCGGAATCACATATTTACTGTAAAAGGTGAATGGATATTTCATTACGCCTTCCGCCTGCCCAAACTCTAAAACGACAACGCATCCGCCTGGTTTCACTACTCTGGCCATTTCTTTTAATGCTACTTCAGGGTCATCAACGTTTCTGATACCGAAAGAAATACTGGCGATATCAAAGCGATTATCTTCATAGGGTAGGTTCATAGCATCAGCAACTTCAAAATCGATTACCATTCCTTTTTTTGATGCTTTTCCGGGGGCAGGGTCAATCATTTCTTTGCAGAAATCGGTACCTAAAACATAGCCTTGATCACCTACAGTCTTTTTGAATTCAATTGCTAAATCACCGGTACCTGTGGCGCAATCCAGCACCGACATACCTGGTTTTGCTCCGCTTAATTTTACAGTCTTAACTCTCCAGAAATGGTGGATACCTAAAGATAATACACTGTTTGTGATATCGTACTTCCCGGAAATGGAAGCAAACATGGAACGTACTTCTTCGCTCATTAGAAAAAATTATGTTGTGGTAAGGGCATCTAAATGCCCGGTGTAATTTAATGTTATTGGTCTAAACGCTTGGCTGTCATATTCTAATATATTTATGGCAGCATTGGTATGTTCAATTTTATGCATGTTTACCAAGCCCAAACCTAACCATTCGGATAGTAATATACGAGCCAATCTGCCATGAATCATGAACAATACCGGATCGTCATTAGTATTATTTATTAGTTCTATACCTTTGGTGCCGGCTCGTTTAAAAACATCTATCGGGCTTTCTCCATTCGGAGCAGAATGATGAATTTCTCCACGCTTCCAAATTTCCCGCACGGCATAAAATTCAGAGCTTTTTGGCTCAGTTGGCTTACCTTCTAGATCTCCGAAATCAATTTCATCAAGTTCTGCAAACTCTTGAATAGGGAGTTTAAACAATTTGGCAATTGGCTCGGCTGTCTGGCGTGTGCGAATCAAACTACTGCAAAAAATATGGTTTATGGTCTTATCCGAAAACCAGTCTGCTAATGCCTCTGATTGTTTGATTCCAACATCATCAAGTGGAGCGTTTATTCGCCTTCCCTGTACCAATTGTTTTTTATTGAAAGCTGTGCGCCCGTGCCTGACTACATATACCGTTTTACTCAAAGTCCTATCACTACTTTTTTTTAAGTTTATTTTGTTGTTCCCGGATGAGTTTCAAGAAATCATGTTCCATTTTTTCCACCTCTTTTACATTTGCTCCCTCAGCAAGAGCATATTTAAGAACCAACATTCTAAGTAGTCGGTCATTTAATGTTAATCCACCCGATTTAAACTTGGGGTAAACACGATCAATACCTTTTCGGTACCATCCGAATTTGAAAAGAAAAAAGAATAAAAATCCTACTATTAACTCGTAATAAGCTTCATTGATACCTAATAAAGAAAGTGCAACCACAGCTACCAAAACCACAACAAATTCCTTATCAAGAACACGGATTAAAGTACTTGCCGCTGGGGAAACCAATGCACTTTTATTGAGATGCCATAAAGGTAAAAAAATGAGAGAAACCAGTCCGGCAGTGGAAAGGTTGGTGGTGAGTAATAAAACAAAGAATAGTAATATGGCTAAGCTGTCTGAAGATCGTATCCAAGCTTCGGTATCTCTGATTATTTCACCTACTGATTTAACTTCGAAAAGACCGGGGGCATATTTTTTTAATCCATCAGAGCTAATATGAAACCAATTTCCAGAAGTAGTAAACATTCCGGCAGGAGTGTCTATAAATTGTTGAGGTGTCTCTGATTGGCCCTTTTTTTTAGTCATGAAAAAAATATGTTCAGGATGCTTTTAAATTCAGAACTTTGTTTAGATGGTCTTTGGTAAGTGGCTTGCTGATAAAATCAGATACTAGATTGTATTTCGATGCTTTTTTGATATCCGCTATATCAATAGAAGAGCTTAGGATATATATGGGAAACTTCACACCCGAATCTTGAATCTGTTCAAGAAATGCCCAACCGTTGATTTCCGGCATATTTAAATCTAAAAAAAGAATGTCTGGATTTAGGTGATTTACCTCATTAAGTGCATGATGTGGGGAGTTAAAACACAGCAATTGAACGTTTGGATATTCATATTTGAGCAGATACTCAACCGCCATGGTGAAGACTGGGTCATCATCAACAATACAAATGCTGATATTTTTTTGAGTTTCTGACAACTTAATTCCCGGAATGCTCTTTTTGAAGTTTTTTTTGCATCGCTTGAATGCTCTGATCCAATTTTATTGCCTCATTACTAAGTTTTGATAGCACTTCGTCTTTTTCGGTATCGGATAGCTTATTCGTATTAAGTACTTCATGCAACATCAAAATATTGGAAAGAGGCGCTCTGGTTTCATGAGAGTTCATAAAAGCGTAATTCAGGATTTTTTCCTTCTCAGTTTCAAGTGATGATGTACGTTCTGCAACAAGCTTGTCCAAGTCTTCATTTATTTTCGATATCTCTTCTTTTTTTGCCAAAAGCTGCTCGTAATTCTTGTGATATTCTCTCTTTAATTTACTGGTTATCCAGGTCACGAATAATAAGCTTGTGTAAAATAAAACGGCTATGGTTGTTTTTGGGGTAGCGTATGCAGGATCAAAATAAGATGTGTTCGAAAACAGGGGATGGTAGAAATCAAGTAGTAAAAGTATCGTAAATAAAAGAATAGAAAATGCAGCTATACCCTTGCTGTGTTTAGGATGAATAATAATATGAGCCATAACACAGGTAGAAATAAATAGCGTAGCAAGCCCAACTCCAAACCCCCGATTTAAGATAATAGCCGCAGAAAGCATCATTAAAGCGATGATTGATGTAGCAAGAGCAATACTGTCTTTGTTAAAATCTTTGTAGGTCATCCATAATAAGCCTAAAAAAATCAGAATTGATGGTAGTTCAATAGCTGTCATGAAATATTTTTGATTCACCCAGTCATTTACCATCAATAGAAATGTACTAATAGCAGCTGCTATCAAGGTGATTCGCAAAATTTTTAACTCAACTGGAATGTACATATCGAGACGATTTATTAAGGTGAGTTAAGTTACTGAAAAACATTAAACGTAAGTGTTAAATGATTTAAGCAGTTGCAATAGTTGCAATAGCAATTGGAAAAGCCGAAAACCTGCTTACAGTACTTGCTAATTCAAATACAGTGGCGCCAGTTGTAAAAACGTCATCAACAATGATTAAAGGGGTAATGGTTACAGAATAAAGTTCGGCAACAAAAAAGGCCTGACTCACATTCTGTTGACGCTGGGAGAGATTAAAGCCGGTTTGAGTTTTTGTTTGTTTTCGCCTAATCACAGTTTTAGGCTTAATAATCTCAAAACCAGTTACGTCTGAAATTCCTTCAGCAATAGCTCTGGCCTGATTATATCCCCGTGATTGCTCTTTTTGGGGATGCAGAGGTACTGGTACCAAACGGGTATTTTCAAAATCAGAAATCATCGGATGCTTTAGTAGAGATTTTCCTAATGCTTTTCCCATATCAACTCCCACTCCCGGGAGATTATGATATTTTAGCGAATGCAGTAATTCTTGCAAATAGCCACCTTTATCAAACTTCCATAAAGCATGTTGAAATATGATTTTTTCGGGTAAGAAATCTATACCACAGCTTTGATTGTAGTCTGGATTAGCCAATGGGAATATATGCTCAGAGCACCAGTCACAAAGATGATGATTTGATCCTGTGAGTCTGCTTTGGCAAGTATGACAAACTTTTGGATACAGTAACTCATTGAGATTTTGGAATACTTCTTTAAGCATTTTGTTGAGTTCGCCCGATGTTTTTGTTTTGCCAGATTGTAATTCCAAGAGTAGTTGCTCCGGTAAGACCAAAGCCAACCCAATTATTACCCGTTAATAAAATGGCAGCACCATAGACTGTTAAAATAACTATCAAAGCCAAAATTATTCGCTTTGCGCCATCGACCGGAAAAAAAATACTAGTGCTGAAACCGTATTTGTAGGAACAATACCAGTTGCACAATAAGACATTAATTACGCGACTTATTACGGTTGCTATTGCAGGTCCAATCAGTCCTAACGGAATAATCAGAATGATACTAAAAACAATGTTTAGCAGAAGTTCAGCAAAGGAAATTCTGGCTGTAATATGGCTATGTCCTGCTCCTAGAATTACGGTATCAGAAATGAAGATATTGGTAATCATTGCCAGTATGTAAATCCTGAAAATAGGCGCTGAATGAGCATATTTCTCGAAAAGCAAAACCAGAATTTCTTCTGAATAAAGAAGACCAAACAGCGTAGCCGGCAAAATCAGAATAAAAAGCCTGTTGGCTGTATGTCGAATGGCTGGGATAGCTTCTGCCCGGGTTTCGCTACTAAGGGTTTTAGCATATTGCACAATAAATGCCGATGAAACACTGGCGATCAAAGCGGTTAGGAATGGGATTTTCTTTGCCCCCACCACATAAGTAGCAAAATCAGCGTCGCTGTCCATAAAAATACCAACGATTATTTTATCAGCTTCAAAAATCAGCAGAGCGATAACACTCAGAACAATAATTCCTTGGGCATAAGACCATGACGCGGAAATTTCCTCAGAAAACCTGTTTCTAGAAATTTCAGGAGCATGAAAATATGTGATAGTTAGCAAGAAGGCAGAACGCAATGCCGGTCCCGCAATCATGAAAAGAATTACCTGCTCAAGAGGATATCCCATAAGAAAGGGAATGATTACCAAGGAGGCGTCAATCAGATTATAAATGATATTGTAGCCTAATAACCATTTTTTCCTCTCTATTAGAATAAAAATGGGTTCACCAATTCCGGCAATAGTGGCAAAAAACATGTAAACAGCAAAATGCTGAAATGCCAGAGCCAGGTCAGGTGCATTTAACACTTGGGCAATCTCAGCTGATGCAAAGTATGTGAATACGGAAATGACGAAACCAGAAATACAGACAAATAATGTTGTTACCCAGAATGGATTGCCGTCACTCTCTGAACCTCCCCTGTAATAAAGCGTTTGCACAGCCGTGTTGATAATCCCCGGACTAAGCACTGTAAAAAGCAGCCAAAGTTTTTGATACTGACCATATTCTGCTTCATCCAGAATTCGGGTTAGTACCATCATCACCAATAATGCGCCAAGCAAACTTACAGAGCGAGCCGCTGTCATAGCGCCAACGCGTTTCGTAAATCCACTAAAGTTTAATAAGATAGATCTGATATAATCCAAGAATGCTGTACTTAGGTTCCGTAAAAGCTTGAAAAAACCTCAACAGAATGAATATTCCCGATGTTATAAGTTGGGGAAATTGATGACTTGAGTTATTTTACACTTTTTAGTCAAATTAGCCAATTTCAAACGCATCAATTCAGAAGATTAGATAATCATGGCCACATTTTCAAATGACCTCGTCGCGATCAGAAAAGGACAGAAAAAGAGCATCAAAGATGTTTTTGAGACCTCAAGAATTCCGGTGCACATAATTGAGCAAATTGAAAATGGTACTATTTTCGCAAATTTTGAAAGCAATCAGGTGTATTTGCGGAGTTTCATCAGAACTTATGCCAAAGCTTTAAAAATTAATGAAAATGATATTCTTAAGGCCTTAGATGCTGTTTCTAATGATTCTTATGATGGTTTCCTTGGCGAAAAATACTCTCCTGAGAATTTAGAGAAGTCAGCTGACGAGACAGAGAAAAAAACGTTGATCACAGACACGTCCAAAAACCCTCAGGAACAATTGGGAGACGAACCCGAACCCGAAGAGGAAGCGCCAAATGAAGTTAGTCCACCCAAGGAACAGCAGCGTAAAAAGTTTTTTACGCCCGAAAACTTTAACACTCCTCAGGAAAAATCAATGAGAGATATTGAAGAGGAAGATGAGGAGGCTATTCGTACACAACAAACTTCTACTGCAATGTCAGAAAGTGCGGAAACAGCTAAAAAGGTTGATTGGGCGCACATGGTAAAAAAAGGAACGGTACTAGGTGGCAATTCAAAAAGCGTGATTATTATCTCGGTAGCTGTTGTTATTGCTTTGGTTATTGCAATTGTGTGGATTACAGACAGTGAAGTAAGCCCGGATGATTTGTTGGTGGATGAAATTCCGCAACAAGAAACGATAGCACCCACACCTGCAGAACCTGTACCGGCTGATACATTAACTTCTACGATAATGCCTGACGAAGCTACGGAAGATGCTACTGCTCCTGTTGCTCCTCCAGTGCAACAAGTTCAGCCAGAGCCTGAGCCAGAACCAGAGGTGCCTGTAACTGAAGAACCGGCAACTGAAGAAATAGTAACGATGGCTGATCTAGTTATGCATGGCACAGATGCTATAGAAGATCGTCAGCAACTTCAGGTTTTAGTATATGCAGAAAATGGTCGTTTAGAGCCCTTTTTTGTAGGTATGTCTAATGGAACGGCAAACCTGCCCTATTGGATAGAGCAGGGGGTTGCCATGAAAATAAATTTTACTGAAGAAATTAACATCAGAGGCCAATTTAGTAGAATGACCATATTATTTAATGGTCATAAAGTTGAAAATTTCATGGACTTTTTTGGTGAAAACAGAACGGTTTCTATACCGAGAGCTTTTTTTGAGGAAGAAGAAAGATGGGCAACTCCTGCAACTGAGCAGGATGTAGATTACACTATGCCGTCTTCTGTAATTAATCGACCTTAGAAAAATCACTTATGGATAAAAATCAGGCTCTGCAGCGAGTAACTGAATTGCGCAAAACTCTTCGTCGCGCTGATTATTTATATTATCAAGAAGCCCAATCAGAAATATCCGACAAAGAGTATGATCAGCTTATGCAGGAGTTGATCAATCTGGAAGAGAAGTTCGAATTAGAAACACCAGATTCGCCATCCCAAAGAGTAGGAGGAGCGCCTACAAAAAACTTCGAGACCGTATCGCATCCGGTTCCCATGTTGAGCTTATCCAATACGTATAATCACGACGAAGTTGATGAATTTGACCGGAGAGTACGGGAAAGTCTGGGCCATAGCGATTTTACGTATATGGTGGAGCTCAAATACGATGGTATGGCAATCAGGCTTCGCTATGAGAATGGAACTTTGGTGCTTGGTGCCACTAGAGGAGATGGCAGCAAAGGGGACGACATCACGAATAATATCAAAACTGTAAAAGATATTCCTTTGCGAGTGGAGCAAACGGTTGCGGAAATCATGGAGATTCGTGGCGAAGCGTATATGGAACGTGATGCTTTTGCTGAAATGAATCGAAAGCGGGAAGAAGCGGGAGATGCTACATTTGCAAATCCAAGAAATGCCACTGCCGGTACATTGAAATTGCAAGACTCAAAAATAGTAGCTACTCGTCCTATTCGTTTTTTTACCTATGATTTTTTGATAGACGGCAATTCAAAAATGGCACAATCAGAAAAACTGGACATGCTCGAAAAAATGGGTTTTCCCGTTTGCGAACATCGCCAGAAGTGCGATTCCATTGAAGAAGTTCACCAATTAATTGACAAATGGGATCAATCCCGCAATAGTTACCCTTTTGAAACCGATGGGGTGGTGGTAAAAGTCAATGAAGATCGCTTTCGTGATGAATTGGGACAAACAGCCAAAGCACCCAGATGGGCTGTTGCCTATAAATTTGAAGCGGAACGAGCCGTAACACGTCTGAATGATATTACCTTGCAGGTTGGCCGTTTGGGTAGCATTACTCCCGTTGCTGAATTAGAGCCGGTATTGTTGGCTGGAACTACTGTGAAGCGTGCTTCTTTGCACAATCAGGACGAAATAGAACGCAAGGATATTCGTATTGGAGACCAGGTAACGATAGAAAAAGCCGGAGAAATTATTCCTCAGGTTGTTGAGGTTTTAGATAAGGAAAACCCAACCCGCAGCCAACCCTATGTATTTCCGAAAGAATGTCCTGCTTGCTCTGAGAAATTAGTGCGTTTACCGGGCGAAGTGGCATGGAGATGCGTAAATATTCAGTGTCCGCCACAGATGAGGAGTCGTATTCAGCATTTTGCTTCCCGTGATGCTCTTGATATAGACGGTCTGGGTGAGGCTATTGTGGATCAACTCGTAACAGAAAATCTCATTTCTGATTTCACAGATTTATACGAATTGGAACTCGAGCAATTGATTCCACTGGAAAGGATGGGCGAAAAAAGTGCTCAAAATCTCATTGATTCAATCGCAAACAGCAAAAGACAACCCTTTGACAGGGTTTTGTATGCGCTTGGCATCCGGTTTGTTGGAACCACTGTAGCCCGGGATTTGGCGAGAGCATTTTCTTCAATGACAGCCTTAATTGAGGCCTCTGAGGAGGAATTAACTGCTGTAGATTCCATCGGTCCAAAAATTGCCGAATCTGTTAGGTTTTTTCTTGATGATGCCAAAAATCTTCGATTGGTTGAGCGTTTGAAAGGTTTTGGCTTAGCCATGGAGGCAGAAGAGAAAGAAAAAGCAGGCGATAGTCTGGAAGGAAAAACATTTGTAATTACGGGTACGCTGCCAATTCTTAAAAGAAACGAGGCCAAAGCTCTGATAGAAGAACATGGAGGTAAAGTTACGGGCTCAGTTAGCAAAAATACTGATATGCTATTGGCAGGCGAAGAAGCAGGAAGTAAACTCCAGAAAGCTGAGAAATTAGGCATTGCAATAATTAGTGAAGAAATGCTTTTTGAAATGCTCAATCATCAGTAGATTAAGACGGATGCTAAAATCATAAGGCAATTAAATCAAAATCCTTTAACCAAACCAAAGCGGTATGAAATTCGAAATAGAACAAGATGATTCGTACACGGTGTTGAGCCTGAAAACCGAAAGAATGGACTCTAAAGTTGCACCAGATTTGAAAAGTCAGGTTATTCTACTCGCTAATTCCAGTGAACATGGCGATTTGGTTTTGGATTTGAGCACCGTCACCTTCGCTGACTCAAGTGGATTAAGTGCATTATTAATGGCGCAACGTTTGTACAGAGATTCAGACCGAAATTTGGTTTTATGTGGTCTCACCGATAAAGTGAATAAATTAATTGAAATTTCGCAGCTTCAGTCTGTTTTTAATATTGCCACTAACAGAGAGTCTGCCGTAGAATTACTAGCAGAATTAGGCCAAGCCTAATATGCTTTTGTTAGATTGGTTAGTAATAGTCGGCTATTTACTACTTTGCGTGGTAATAGGCGTCGTTGCCGGTGGAAAACCCGGTTCTACTAGAGCATACTTCAAAGCGGGTGAAAATATACCTTGGTGGGCGGCTTCATTTTCAGTAGTTGCTACCGAAACCAGTTTGCTAACCGTTATTTCTATTCCTGCAGTAGCCTACGGTGGTACACTTGGCTTTTTGCAGATTGTTTTTGGGTATATGGCGGGAAGATATCTGGTCTCACGATTTATTCTGCCGTCCTATTTTAGTGGAGAGCAACTCACGGCATACACTTTCTTCAAAGAGCGATTCGGAGCCGGTTATCAGCGTTTAATCTCTATTCTTTTCCTAATTACCAGGCTCCTTGCCGATGGAGTTCGCTTATTTGCTGCTGCCATTCCTATTTATATCATTACTGGTCTAAGTTATCCGGTTTCAATTCTGATTATCGCGGTTCTCACTTTAGCATATACTTTCTATGGGGGACTCAAATCTGTAATCTGGATAGATGTATTGCAAATGGTAGTGTATGTAGTTGGTGGGCTTTATGTAATTGCATATATCTATTCGGGTTTAACGGAACCTTTTTGGGCAACTCTTGTAGCAGAAGGAAAGACATCCATAATTACCTGGCCGGAGAGCTGGGCTGTAATCTATAGTGCTCCTTACAATATTATTACTGCGTTTATTGGGGGTATGTTTTTGTCGATGGCTTCTCATGGCACAGACCATTTAATGGTTCAGCGTTTGATGGCCTGTTCTACACTCTCTGATGCTAAAAAGGCAATTAACTGGAGTAGTGTTTTTGTATTTCTGCAATTCGCATTATTCCTGATGGTAGGAATGTTTTTGTATGTGTTTTTTGATGGACAGTCTGTAGCAGAATTGGGATTGGAGAATCCGGATGAGATTTTACTCCATTTTGTTCATAATTATTTGCCAGCTGGCATGGCAGGTTTAATAATAGCAGGGCTGTTTGCTGCGGCAATGAGCACGCTTAGTAGTTCGTTGTCAGCATTGTCGTCAACTACCTTATTCGACGTATTTCCAAAGTTAGCTGAGCGTCCTGATGCACTAAAAATTTCAAGAATTTTCATGGTGATATGGACTTTTGTGTTCTTTTTATTTGCGGTGAGTTTTTCGAGCACAGAAAATCCAATAATAGAACTTGGGTTGGGAATTGCCGGCTTTACCTATGGAGGATTACTGGGGTCATTTCTAATTGGTCGTTACACAGATTTCAGTAGGCTCAGTACCATCGTTGGTTTAATATCCTGTGTAACCTTGATGACCTTAATTATTTTCACAACCAGTCTGGCCTGGCCCTGGTACACATTATGCGGTGTAATAATTTTTTATATTGGGGCACTCATAACACATCAGACAATGCGTTATCTTTTCTCTGAATCTAAATAATCATATATAATTCAATGGGAATCCTCGAAACATTCGGATTGAGCAGAAAAAAAAAGGGAGCAAGTCCCATTTCTTTTGACAAAAAGAAGCCTCCAAAAAACAAGTATGTTCAAATCATCAAAGAGAACGGTTTTAAAATTCTTGTCTCTCTGGTTTTTTTGAGTATCGTAATTTCATTCTATCCGCGTACCACTGTTCAGGATTTATCGATAAAGATGGGAGAGCCCTGGAGAGATGATGATGTTGTAGCTCCGTTCACATTCAGTTTGTTAAAGGAAAGTGAGGAAATCGATCGGGAAAGAGAAGAAATTCAGAGGTTAACACCGCCTATATATCATGTAGACCACCGTTCAGCCATCCGCATTGAAAACCGTGTCGATTCCTTATTCAGAAATATTCAGCCGGTAGTAGAGAGTTATGCAGTCTGGCAAATTGCCAAAATTGAAAATGGTTCAAATGTACAAGAAGATTCTCTTCGTTTTGTGAATGCCAGAAATCAATCTGCCGTAGGTTTGGACGAAAATGGTTGGCGCGCATTATTAGAAAATTACAGCGAAATCAGAATTGCTCAGGAATATGACGAGCCCATTTCAAACCCTAGATTTATAGGTATTGATATACGTTTGCGACTAGAGAATCTCGTTGAGCAATTATTGCGGGATGGTATCATAAACACTCCGAAAGATTACTTAACTACTGATGAAATTACCGTTCGGAATACCAGAGACCGAACAGAAAGGAGTTTTGCGGCTGCTAATGTTCGGGATGGACGGGAAGCGAGAGAATATGCCAGAACCCAGATGAATCGAAGTTTTGGCCAAGATGCTGCTGTTACTGGTACACAAATGTTTAGTTTGGTTATTGAACCAAACTTTATTTATCGCGAAGACGAAACACAAGCCAGAATAAATGAAGCCATTAGCGAAATATCTCCAACAAAAGGTGCAGTAGCTGCCGGACAGGTAATTATCAGAAGAGGAGATATCATCACGCAAGAGCGTTATAATATGCTGCAAAGCATGGCATTTGCTCGTGCTGATCGTAAAAGTGATCTCGAAATTTGGCAAATGATAATCGGCGAAAGCATAATCATCATTGCCGTTTTTCTGACCTTTTTTATGTACATCTATTTGTATCGAAGATCGATTTACAATTCTAATAGCATGTTTTTGCTGGTATTCTTGATACAGGTTCTCATAATAATCAGTGCCGCATTTTTGGTTCGTATAGAAAATGTTTCAATTTGGTTAGCGCCCATTGCGATAGCTCCCATAATTCTAACCATTATTTTCGATAGCCGTGTGGGTTTGATGACCACTTTAACCTTAGCGGTTTTTGCTGGATTGATGTATGGCAATAACTTTGAATTTATAGTAGCTACTATTGTTGCGTGTAGTATGGGTGTATATTCGGTAAGGGATATTAAAAACAGAAGCCAGTTTTACTTGTTTACCCCGGCTCTGGTATTTGGATCATATATACTGGTCTTATTTGGATTTACATTGACTAAGGTTGGTGCTTGGAATGCCTTATTAGAAAATGGTATGTATCTGGCTGGAAATGCAATAGGCATTTGGCTTACTTATCCACTTATTCTACTCATTGAGAAGACATTTAAAGTTACTACAGATGTGACTCTTCTGGAATTAAGCGATACAAATCAGCCTATTCTAAAGCGTATGATGACGGAGGCTCCCGGTAGTTTTCATCACAGTTTGCAGGTTGCCAATATGACCGAAGCTGCGGCTGCGGCAATCAACGCGAATCCTTTACTCGCCAGAGTAGGTGCTCTGTATCACGATATTGGTAAGTTACAGAAGCCATCTTACTTTATTGAAAATCAACATGGCAGAAATGAGCATGAAGAGTTGAAGCCAAGAATGAGTGCGCTAATCATTAAGGAGCACGTGAGCGCCGGAGTAAAAATTGCTGAAGAGTTAGAATTGCCTGACGATATTATAAACTTTATCAGAACCCACCATGGCACATCTCTAATCGAGTTTTTCTACAAAAATGCCAAAAATAATACCAAAAATGAGCAAGAGATCCAGGAGGAGGATTTTCGATACGACGGGCCAATTCCAAATACAAAAGAGACTGGAATTTTATTATTGGCAGATGGAATTGAAGCGGCTTCTCGAACTCT
>SKIC01000317.1 GCA_007116685.1 Balneolales bacterium | reverse complement strand
TGGCCTATAAATAAAAGCGGCATCAAAAGGAATGCAAAAAAGAGCATTCCTCTGCTGTATAAATCCATCATACGAACTCCATTACTAGTAATCTTAACTTTAAACATTTCTAAATCTCTTTATGTACAGATTTTATTTGATCAACATCAATTTTCTTGTCTCAACAAAACTACCCGCTGTTATTCTGTATAGGTAAAGTCCGCTGGCAAAGTTTGATCCATCAAATGTCACATGATGATATCCTGCGCTTCGTACATCATTTACTAAAATCGCAACTCGTCTTCCCGTAATGTCAAAGACTTCCATTCGCACATGAGTATCCTGTGGAAGTGCAAAACGGATGTTAGTGGTTGGGTTAAACGGATTAGGATAGTTTTGAGCAAGTGCAAATTCTGTTGGCAAGCCTTGTTCGTCTTCTGCACTTAGTGGAATTTGATACGTGAAAGACCGAACTTCGGACCAATCTCCCTGATCATCGGTGTTTTCGGCTCTTACTCTCCAGAAATATGTTGCTTCCTCATCAAACTCATAAAAGAAAGAGGTTGCGTCAATATTTGTGGTATCTAATCGAATTGTAAAATCGGCAGTTTTAGAAACCTGAACCCTATACCATTCTGCTGATGCAGCCGTATCCCATTCCAGGGAGATATTTTCTTCAGTAACTACAGTTTCATCTTCAGGTGAAGAGAGACTTACCCGAGCTGGTTTTTCCATTCTAGTAGTAAATTCTCTAACCTCAGACCAGTCTCCGGCTCCCGCAGCATTCAAGGCGCGAACCCGCCAGTAATACTTTTGCAAAAAGTCTAATCCTTCCACAGTAGCCATTGTGCTACTATCTTCAGATTCAAATGTTAGATCTGAAAATTCTGAAGAAGTTGATAATTGTACTTCGTAAGTGGCGGCATCCGATACTCTTCTCCATTGCAAGTTTACGGACGTCATTAATCCTGTAGCTTCATCAGCAGGACCAATCAATAACGGAATAGCGGGTAAATCAGGCAAAGTTGTAAACGTAAATACACCCGACCAAGAACTTGCCCCATCGGTTTCGTTGAGAGATCGGACTCTCCAATAATATCGGGCGTTTTTCTGCAAGTCTTCTAACTCCAGAGTAGTTCCGGTAAGTGTTGAGTCTATTCTAAGTTCAAAATTAGAATTCCTTGAGATTTGTACCTGATATGATTCCGCACTGATGGCTTCTTCCCAAGAAAATGCTATTAATCCAGTTAGATTTTCTGTGCTGTCAGCAGGTGTACTTAGCGTTGGGGTTTGAAGACCGGAAGTACTAAAGGATGTCGTTGTACTCCAATCACTTTCTCCTCCCGGGTTTACAGCTCTGACTCTCCAAAAATATTCGGTAAAAACGTCTAAACCGGTGACTGTAAATGAGGTGTTTGGAGTGAAATTGTCAACTATTGGATCATCAAAATTTTGATTATCAGCAAGCTGTACATCATACGTAACTGCACCGGCTACGGTATTCCATTTTAATGCTACAGTGGTTGGAATGTTAATACTTTCGTCAGCCGGTTCCTGATTTACCGGAGCATCTGCAATACCTACAATTGTAGTAAAGAAGAAGGTTTCACTCCAGGCAGATACTACATTATTATCGGTGACTTCCGATCTGACTCGCCACCCATAATTAGTGCTTTCAGCAAAATCACTAATCGACACAGAGGTCTCCGAAGTAACGATATCTGCCACTATCGCATTGGGAGAAGAAAACTGCCCATTTTCAGCAACTACGATTCGATACTGATCAGCCTCCACAACTTGCTCCCACTCGAAATCGAGGCTGGTAGCTACGTTCTCAGCATTATTTGCAGGCAGTAATAACACTGGTGCTGATAATGGTGGTGCTGCATTTTCTAATTCGAGGAAATTGCTGTGGTATGGTCCGCCACCTGCTGCATTTGCAAAGTCAGCGTTGAAACCGATGTTACCTGTGCCTGTTTGGCCTTCGTCGCCAGAAACAACACCGCCGCCGCCGTTTCCAGGCACCATTACGTTAGAGAAATAGGCCGTATTTGATACAATAAATGCAAATCCACGCACTTCGCCACCGTGTACTCCTAAATCTGCTTTAGAAATTGCAATTTCGAGACCTTGTCGGTCACCGCCACCTGAACGGTATGCGTATCTCAGAAAGTTATCGGGGAAGATGTCGCTGTTTATCGGACCACTAACGGCCTGACCATTACCTAAGGGGCTTTGATTTGCAGAGCGAATCTGAACGCCACGTGGCGTGTCAAGAGTATAATCTGTTGCAACGAGGATGGCACGCCCATTGGCGCCAAGCAGGTTAATACCTAAATCTACATCGAAGTCCATTGTAAAATCAGATTCAGCAGCTCCCATGAATCCCGGCACATCAATTCCACCAAGAGATGTTCCAGCCGAGGTTCCATTTCTTTCTGTAAAATCAAGCATTAAGCCAATTCCATCCTGACCAGAAAGTGGAAAAGTTCCTTCCAAGGCAATGTAAAGCGTATCGGTAGTATCAAAGAAATACATACCTGTTACATTCTGATCCGGGCCAAAGCCTAAGCGATTATTTTGTTTTTCAGCCATTAAGCGATATTGAGGCTCGTTCATAATCCCATTTACAAAAATGGTGTTATCACCGGATGGGTCAATAACTGAGAAAAGTTGGGCTAATTGATTATCTGAGGGGTCTACATCCAAATCAAAATCCAAAGAAACATCAATTCTATAGTCGCCTGTAGCAGTCACTGTAAATGCTGGAAATGACACCGGAGTAACGGCACCCGCGGCTAAGTTATTTACGGTTAACTCATCTTCGTGAATTATTTCTGAGCCCTGGCTTACCTCAATAGAAAGCGTAATGCCTGATTGTGAAAAAAGTGCATCATTGCGTAATTCTACAACCGGTGCAATATCCTGATTGAGAAAATATACTCCCGCTGGCTCCTGAATACTTTTTACTGCAATATTTACATCAGGTATATCCAGTACAAACTCTACCGGTACATACACAGAATAGGATTCCGGATTAGCTGAAATAAACGCCCTGCCGTCATTAGCTACCTGAACAGTGTCTTGTCTGTTTCCAGTTACATCATATAATTGACGGCCAGGCCATTGAGTATCAACGAAAACTCCGTATTCGTTATCGCTGTGATTATTGATGGCTACTATAAGACCGGTTTGATCGTTGATACCACCTCTTTCAGCTATGTATAAATGTCTCGCGGCATCACCTGGTCCCGACCAACTGTCAGGATTTCCATCTCGAGTTAATATTCGAAAACTACCCGAAGCAAAGTTTTTTCTAATGCTAACCAGCTTGTTAATTTCGTCTGCCAAACCGTATCTAAAATAATCCTGCCACCAAACCTGTGCATATCCGGGATGAGTGAGCATGTGTGCATAGGCAAGCATTTTGCGTCCGATTACGGGTGAATGCCCTTCTTGTGTAACCTCGCCTCTATAGTTAGTACGGTCAAAATCATGATTATCAACAAATGTCACAATACGTTCGTACGGGACTCCCGGCTGATTAAATAAGCCTCTCCCATGCCAATTTCTGATATCGTAATTATTACCGCCATCCGACATTTCTTTATAGGCAAAACGCATATTGAAGTCGAACATGGCTCCGGGTTTCTGAGTGCTACTCACCATGTTGAGGTAACTGAGTTTTCTGCCCATATCACCATCAAATAATTCATGAACGTGAAATTTTCCACGCATGGCACCATAATCAACCCAGCGATTTAAATAAGCAGGATGAATTCCTTTCACAAAATCAAACCTGAAACCATCTAGCCCTAACTCCTGAGTTAACCAATCGCCCCAAACCATCAAACTGTCACCTATGGGTAGATTTGAGCCATCACCGTCATGAAGTGCGTTTTGGTAACCAAAGCTGTTCACATACATCTGATGAAAACCTGCAATTTGGTTATCAGCAAAGAAGTCGCCAGTATTTCCGGGATTTCTGACGGCATTTGGGAAAAAGAAGTCATTACCCTCGCCAACCGGCCAGGCTATTCTTCCAGATCCGTGAGTGAGCGGAAACGCTGTAAATGTTTGTTCTCCATCAGGGCTAAACAAAGAACCGCCACCCCGATTAGTATACCATTCAGCAAATCTGTTTGGCTCTAAGTTTCCACCCGATCTGTGATTAAGTACGATATCCATATAAATTTCAATACCGTTGGCTCTGAGTCTTTCCAGCGCATTTTCTAACTGAGCACGATCGCCATAACGAGTTGGCACAAAAGCGCCTGTTCCCGATGTATTATCTCCTGGAGCACTATCAAAATCACCTAAATCGTAATAATCGTAAGGGGTATACCCTACATCAAAGGCACCTGCGGCACCTTTACTTGGAGGAGGTAGCCAAATACCATCAAATCCGGCCAATCCAAGTAAATCTGCCTGACGAGCAATTTCATCATACCATACTCCACCGGGAGTGACATCCCAGTAGAAACCTTGCATCATCACACGGTCTTGAGCGAGGGCATTTATTGCTAAAAAAGATATAATTAGGGCTAAAAATGGGGCTAGTAGTTTTTTTTGCATACCGATAGAGTTACAGCGCTGGATGTTTCACATAAATGGAATAATACCAATGTAAGCGCTTACCTGCAATTTTTTCTCAGACTATCCTGAGTTTTACTATCCCTTTAGCAGATTAACGGATTAGTAACATTTTGCGTGAAAGCCGATTGTAATCGGTTTGTAACACAATTACATACATTCCACTAGAGATACTACTGCCATCAAAGCGAATTTCGTGTCGTCCGGCTGAGATTTGATCGTTAAGTAACATCTGTACGGGCTGCCCAAGAATATCATAAACAGTAATCCGCACTTGTGAAGTTTGATGAATTTCAAATGGTATGACAGTTTTCGAATTAAAAGGATTCGGATAGTTTTGCAAAAGTGTAACCTCTTCAATCCGATCGTCTTTATTCTCTGTTGATGATTCAACTACATCTTTGACAGTGATATTGCTGATTTTTAACTTGCTTCGAGCACCGCTATCCTGACTTTCGCGTTCGCCCGTAAAATAGTAACGCCAGAATAATTGCACATTTTCCTGGCCAAGAGCTACCGCAGGTAACGTTATGTTTTCAAATTCTTGAGTATGCCCGGCAGTCTGGTTTCTTTCATAGATTATTGGTAATCCATTTTCGTCAAGTAACGGACTAAAATCGTCCAAAACATCTGTCCTGTATTCGAGTGAGAAATTGTAAATGCGAGAGTTTGGGCGTACTGTTCCGGCCTGCCATGATAATTTCACTTTTTTTGAATCACGAGTGTCCAAAGCCAAAATCGCACCACCAAGTTGCCTTCCGGGAAAACCAGGATTTCCCTCGAGATTACTCGTGTTAATAAACGCAAAGCCATCTGCACCTAATCCATTAATTCTGGTTCTGGAATCCAGATCATAACTCCCTGAAACGGCACCTGCGATTTCAGCTTCCGGCCCTGGTTCGGTTTCAGCCATGTATACAAAAACCATATTATCAGGGAAAGTTGCAGGTTCGGAGGAGGCATCCCAGAAATCAAAAGTGTATGTATTATTGGATAAGACAAACGGCTCAGGGAAAAACGAATCTTCAATATCGCGTTCAAAAACAGCTTTGATTCTAATATCAGCTCGAGGATTTATTTTGATATCCCTATCGGTGAGTTGCGTAATGACATCCTCTTCTTCAACTACCCACTTGACAAAATTGTAACCCTCTTCAGAAATCGCAGATAATTGAATTGGAATTTCTTCAAAGTATGTAGCAAGAAACACATCGTCATCTATACCCGGTGTTTCTTCTGTTAAAGGAGTACGGTTTAGAGTGATGTGGCCACCTTCAATTTCATTTAAATCAATTTCAAAGGTAACCGGCTCATCCAGCTCAAAAAACTCGCGTAAATGAGCAAGCATATATTCCGGTCTGTTTTCAGCAAATTCTCTAAGGACATCTATATGCTCTATCCAAGCTAATCCCGAACCTCCAACCGTATTGGGATGACGAAGTATATGCTCTTGTATCTCTGGAAGATACATTCTGAAAAAATAACCTATTCTATCCAGCATAACCTCAGACCGAAATCGAGTATTCAAGTCATCCATCATCGTGTTGATGAGATTTTTCTGAAAACTTTCATTTTCTAAAAGATTGTTGAATAAGGCATTCAACCTTACGCTACCATTTCGATCATTGCCTACTCCCGTAACCCAATAAAACATGTCGAAATCATAACTTGCCCAGCCGTCAGGGTAGGGAAAACCAAAAGATCCATCCAGATCAAAAACCATCCATCGCCAGCGCCCATCATGTCCGTATGGTGCATCCGGTTGATATCCATCTATACGTTTTCGCCAAAACCTTGCATTATTGTGGGGCCAATCGGCGTTGGCTATGAACATTTGAAGGGCATAATAATCTATGTAATTATCCACATCCATCTTTCGATTGATAGAGTCGAAATGCTCTTGCTGTCGCAAATCTTGTGAGACAGCATAATCTCTCATCTCAATATAATGTTGGCGATCCGCTTCAATTCCCGTATTGAGTTCATCTATATTTACCAAAATCCCAACATCATCTCTGTGGATATCATAATTTCTTTGGATATACCAGCCATCATATCGCTCACGCATATTATGAATTCCCCAATATTCACCATTAATGAAAACGATAGTTGGGCGATAGGCCTGAGTTTCCAATTGTTTATCATATACCAAAGACTGGATAAATGCATCTTTGAACATAGTATGGAACCAATCATCCCCTGAGGGGCGCAAAATTATCCTTTTGTAGCGCTGTAAAACCTGGTTATCCATAAGCCTTCTATTACCGGGAAACAATTCGTATTCAATATTAGAAAGCTCGTCATAATCACTTCTGGCATAGATTCTCAAGGATTTTTGCGGATATCTACGGGTTGCTCCGCCATGAATCCGTACTCCGACATTTTGATTAACCTGCATTGTGCCCTGCTCGTCAAAGAAACTAAAATGAGCCGGACGCTCCCAGTCTTCTCCTCTCTCAAAATAATTACCTGAATACAACTCTCCTGTGTATGTATTTCCGGGTACCATTAGTCCTATCTCATCATCAAAAAAATTGAGACTGTCCGTTACTATAGAAATAATGGGAAAAGTGTAATAGTGAGTAATAAACTCCTCGCCGATAAAGTAAGTAGCTGTAGAAATTCTACTTTCATTTCCTTCAGAATCGTAGGCAATGGCACGAATTATACTTGCTTTTTTAACTAAGCTATTAGGTTCTTGCCAGCCCCAGTTCGGATTGGGAGGTGTTGTACTTATAGTAGATAAATTATTGGGCTGAGAACTACGGTCTTGCAAAAGTATTGAGGCTCTAAATTCAAAAGAAGTAGAATCTGGCTGTGAGCCATCGGTAGTGAAGAAAATCCTTGCATCATTTTCGGCATGGATGCTAAGTGAGATGGGAGAATCATAAAAGCCTGACTGATGAGAAAATTCAGGTGCCGGAACGAAGGTTTGTTGTGCTAGTAATTCTGATGAAAATAAAATCAACCAAAGAGCCAATCCTAATCCAGGATTTAGAGTGGCACGCATATCAAAAAAGTTTAAATATTAATGAGTAACCTAAAAATAAGTAATCCAGGATTGCTATTCAGGTATTGCGTCTATTTGAAAATCGGGATATACCCCACTGACCATTAAAATATTAGGACTACAACATACCTGGCAATCTTCAATGTATTGCTGGTTATCTCCTTGAGAAGGATCTATAAAAGTATCATTACTTTCGCCACACCAAGCACAGTTATATGCCGCTGGGACTACTTGCATCGACTACTAAGGTGTATAAAAAGTTGGAGCATCCGGGCCAACCGGTAAACCGAGACCAAAAACCCAAACGAAGAATAAAATCATCCAACCAAGTAAGAAGAAGATACTATAGGGCAACATCATACTGATAATAGTCCCAATACCCAGGTTTTTATCATAACGGTTGGCAAAGGCCAAAATTAAACCAAAGTAACTCATCATAGGGGTTACGAGATTGGTAACTGAATCACCAATTCTATAAGCAGCCTGAATTACTTCAGGGCTGTATCCAATCAACATAAGCATCGGCACAAATATTGGAGCTGTAACGGCCCACTGTGCAGATGCCGAGCCCAGCATGAGGTTTACAAATCCGGACACGAAGATAAATCCTACAAAAACCAGAGGACCAGTTAAGCCAATATTCTGGAGAAAATTGGCACCATTCACGGCAAAGATTTGGCCGAGGTTGGTCCATCCAAAAAAGGCTACAAACTGCGCCGCGAAGAAAACGATTACAATATACAAGCCGAGCGTAGACATAGACTTGGCCATTCCATCAATTACATCACGATCCGATTTCATAGTACCGGTCACGTATCCAAATACAAAACCAGGAATCATGAATGTGACAAAAATAATAGAAACAATACCACGCAGAAATGGCGAGTTTTGCCACTCTCCGGTATCTGGATTTCTAAGCACGCCCCATTCCGGTACAATAGTCAGAGCTAATAAGCCAATCATCAGCAAGAATGCAACTCCGGTGTATTTTAAACCTTTGATTTCTTCTTTTGAGAGAGGCTCAAGTTCGGCTTCATCAAGTTCTTCCATTGCAATGGAAGGATCGTAAGGACCAAGCTTTGGTTCTACAACCTTTACAGTTACCCAAGTACCGATTATGGTGATTATAAACACGCTCACAAACATGAAGAAGTAGTTTGCAGTAGCATCAACCATGTACGAAGGATCGATCAAACGGGCTGCTTCCTCGGTTAAACCGGCTAAAAGAGGATCAATGGTACCGAGCAGTAAGTTGGCGCTATATCCACCGGAAACACCGGCAAAAGCAGCAGCTAAACCAGCCAACGGATGGCGTCCTAAGGAATAGAAAACGACAGCCCCAAGAGGAACTAAAACTACATATCCCAACTCTGAAGCCGTATTTGATATAATTCCCGAGAACACAATGGCTGTTGTAACCAAAATCTTGGGCTGTAAAAACATCCCAAAAAATTTGCGGAATGGATAGGTAAGCTTACCTACAAATGTCTGCTCAGAAAAAGGCTTATTCACCTGAGGTTGTACAGAAACAGCTTTTAGTACCAGCCCTCTGATACATGCTTTTATCAAACCGGAATGCTCGGCTACACCTACACCAAGCAATGCAACCAAAACTGTTCCCAAAGGTGCAAATCCGGTGAAATTGACTACTAAATTGGTGACAATCCGACGGAGGCCTTCAGCATTTAGTAAACTAACCGGTTCAATAATTCCATCCGGAGATCTTCCTGCCGAACCCTCCGGACGCGGATCAACAACGCTCCAGTCCAGCCATTCAGCTAAACCACTTATGAGGATTACACCAATTGCAAATAAGGCAAATAGTGTTACCGGATGAGGCAATAGGTTACCCAACCACTCCACAAAATCAAGAAACTTTGTGAACCAGTCGTTCTTTTTTTTCGGTGGCTCAAAAGAGGGGTTAAAATCCTTTTTGGAATCTTTTTCTCGCATATAATACGGTTCAGTTTGCTGATACTTCGTAAGCGGTAATAATAAAGCGAACCGACCGGAAATAAAAAATGCTTTTATTCCATCTCTTCTTTTGTCAAAACTTTTCTCAAATTTCGCCAAAATCCGAACAAGGGCTCTACGATTTTATCAGGATCACTCAAAGCTCTGGCTGAATTGTACATCCCCGCAAATAATCTATATATACCCTTCAATTCGTGTAGAAAAAGCGGGGGATTCATGATTAATGAATCATTTTCGACAATTTTAGGCCAATTGAGTTCGCTCTGAAAGCGAATACCACTACTTTTCATCTCCTGATAAAAAACATCCGCAATCAAACCATAACCTATTGTTGTAGGGTGCAAACCGTCCAGACTAAATATGCCTCCCGAAATTATCCGATTTGTTTCGGTATCTGCTTCCAGATATCTGGTATCTAAAAAGCATTTTTGATGTAAGCCGCCCAGATAAGATGTTTCAGGGAAAATTTTGAGCGCATCGTGCAATCCTTGAGGGAAAAGCGTAGCCTGACGGCCTTTGTGCCTTCGATAGTCCATTAGAGTTACGGCGCGGTTTACATCAACCAGAATCCAACCCATTTTATCAGCCGTTTCTTTTATGATTTGATTGAATTCATCCACCGCAATATCCAATTGAATCGCTTGATCTTTGGTTAAATGACGATGCAAATCAGGAGTAAATTCCTCTTTGTTCTGCCAGAAATGAGTGTAATAATCCTGATAGATGAAATTCTGATCTTCGGAATCACCTGAAATCCCCTGAATTACCGGCGGTGTAGTCACGTATGGAATTGTAGCAACAATCACATTTTTCACGTTCAAACGGCTGATGCTTGACGCCAAGCTTTCGTAATTGGCTTTAAAATGCTCAGGACGTAAAACCGTGTATTTTCTTTGAAATGGCAGCATTTCAATTTCACTGGCTTCCGACCAAATCAAGTCCAGTTTTGTAATTGCTCCAACTATATGATTACTCCCTAAATGAATAATCAGGTTTTCAATACCGCCGTCATCAGCCAATTCTGCGATATTGTCCAGCATACTTTTATGAGTGCGTTTTTTTTCGCCGGATGGATTTAAAATGCAGCGAGCGGTGGTATAGAGAGCGTGATCCGGCAAAAAGTTGAATACCGAATATTTAACTGTGCTATTCTCTATATAATCGCGGCTGATGCTATCCGTGATATTCCAAACATCACTTATATTCAATCCCCAAACCGATTGATTATGATAAGGAGCTTGCTCATCTCTGAGTAAAGCCTCGGGATTTCCTTCCCAATATTGTTTGGTCTTTCGAATGCTGGAATAAACTTCTGAAATGGCAACCGGATATCTTCGCCAATCCAACTGTTCTCTGCGTTCACGTTCGAGTGTTCGCAAAATGAACTCCAGATTGATGGGGATTCCTCCTCTTACAGAAAACCGTGCCTGACGAAATTCAAACTCCGGATCGAGAGCGGAGGCCAGCATGGCAGGGAATGAAAAATCCGTTCTGTAGATTGCACTACTCTGAAAACCCTGCGTAATACTATCACCCAACACAACCAACTTATGTTTTCTTTTTTTGGGGAGGAATGGCATATTTTTCAATTGGCGATTACGTTAGGAGTTGGAGCAAAAATCGTTTTATTTTCAATGAAACTCTAACCTTACTTTAATAATTGTGTCGAACACATCAGATTTACAAATGTTCCGGGAAAACCGCTCTCGCATGAATGAAAAAATCATGGAGGAAGGTCACCTTGGAGTTAAGCGTTTTTTCAATTTAGATACCAATACCTATAAAGATGGAGCTCTTAGCGGATCAACCAAAGAACTTTTGGGCTTGGTAGCATCAGCCGTCTTACGCTGTAACGATTGTATTGATTACCACCTTGAACAATGCACCCTTGCCGGTTGGAAAAGAGACGAAATTATCGACGCTTTAAATGTAGCACTTGTCGTAGGCGGAAGTATAGTTATCCCGCATTTTCGCCATGCTGTTGCTACTCTGGATGCTCTTGAAGAAGAAGGCACACTTAAGAAGTAAAATTTTGAAGTTTCTTCTCCAATTTGCTGTTCTCTTTACGCTTTTGTTTTGTCACAAGTTGAGTATTGCACAACAAAGCTCGCCTCCATTTCAGGATATTTTAGTTCAGCAGGATACCATTCAATATGCCTTTGTTCCTGCTTTAATCTATACATCTGACCTCGGGCTTGTTGGTGGTGGCCTCATCCAAAGATATGATTACAGCGATGGATTTTCGCCTTATAGAAACAGCATTCATGCCCAAATTTTATTGTCCACAAAAGGCCTCATAAATGTTAGAACAAGTCTGGAACACACCGAAACCTTCGGGCGAGATATTCGCTCACTTTGGGAAATTCGTGGTTTCCGACTTTTTGATGATAACTACTTTGGCATAGGTAACGACACCAATTACGATTCTGATTTGTGGAGCAATCGTTTCTACAATTACGAATCCAGGTCGGTAGGTTTTAGATATCGCGGACGCATTCCAATTTATCGGGGAAATAACGCTCAGCGCCTTGATGTTATTAGTTTGATAAACATTAGTTATTTCACTCCATTCGTCGATGAATCAGATAATATTCTAATTAATCTTGATCGTCCTCTCGGTTTTGATGGAGGCTTTATCAACTTCCTGGGTAGTGGTTTGCAATGGGAAAGTCGTGATTCTGAATTTTCACCCACCAAAGGATTTACGTTCCGTGTTGATGCCACCCTTTCTCACGAATGGCTTTTATCAGATTATCGATTCGGTTCCATCGAAGCTGTGGCTACCAACTATTATACATTGCCCTATACTTTTGAAACCGTTTTGGCATTTCTTGGTGGTGGTAAAATCACAATTGGAGATGCGCCATTTCACTATCTGGCAGACTTGGGTGGTGAAGATCGCCTCAGAGGTTTTCCGCTTTTTAGGTTTCGAGGAGACCACGCCCTCTGGTACAGCGCCGAACTACGCAACTGGCTGTATCACAACAAACTGTACGATTTCAAAGTTGGATTGCATGCGTTCACGGATGGCGGACGAGTTTACACAAACGGTGAGCGTTTTACGCTAGATAATTTACATCATACTTTCGGTGGTGGCGTTGCTTTTCAGTTATTTACCCCTGATTTTATCCTCCGAATCGAATATGCTCAATCACCGGATATGGGACGCCTTTATATGGGTGTTGGATACATGTTTTAACCCGAATTATTTCAACTATGCTATTTTTAAACATACTGTCTTTACTCATCATGTTTGTAGTCGCTTCATGGGGCTCCGGTAAGCTTTTGAATCTCTATGGTTACCCTCTACCTACCAGTCTGAGTACTCGTCAGGATTGGCTCTTATTCGCCATGAAATTAACCCTCTTCATGATTTTGGTAATTTTCCAGATTATCATCCTGCTTCTTATTGGATTTAATCCTCTGGACGTTGGAATTCATTAAGTTCTCATCCTAAATGAACTACCGTGCACCCGTGACCACCTTGCTCAATGGGTGCTACTTCAAAAGATCCAACATCTTTTCGCATAGAAAGATGCTCATGTACTAATTTTCTGAGAATACCTTCTCCTTTGCCGTGTACAATCTCAACCTGGTTTAAACCACGGCTTAGAGCATTATCAATAAATCGGGTAACTTTCGATATCGCCTCATCACCCCGGGCACCCCTAATGTCCAACGAATAACTCGCCGGCAAGACCGTATTCGACGGCGTTTTTGATATTTGAATCGTCTGCTTTTTTTTCTTTTTGGGAGCCTGAACTTTAACCAGTTTATTGAATTTCGTTTTTACTCTCAGGCCATTCATCAGAACAACTGCCTGCTTGCCGTTTTTTTCAATCAATTCGCCTGTAGTATTGCTGTCCATCATGGCAACCTCGTCGCCAATAACCGGCGGTTCAGTACTCGTTTTAGCTTTCCGGCGCTTTTCGATGGATTTCAATTCCCCGTCAACGGATTTCTGATCTTCAAGTAGCGACTTTTTGAGGCTTTTTACGGTTTCTTTATCAGCAGCACTCTCAACAATTTTTTTGATGGTTTCTTCTACTTTGCTGTTTGCTTTACCAATTATTTTCTGAGCTTCCTGCAAAGCATTCTGTCGGATTTCATCTCTTTCGCGAGTGATTTTTTCGAATTTATTCTCGTAATCTCTCACTTTCTGATCCAGACTTCGCTTCTCCCGTTCAACCTGATCTCTGAGTTTTTCTGCTTCGTATGTTTTTTGCTGTAATTCAGAAATCAGCAATTCCATTTTATTCTTGGAATCACCTAATAATAACCTGGCTTCTGAGGTGATTTCTGAGGGTACCCCTAATCTTTGCGCAATATCAAAGGCGTAACTACTACCCGGAATTCCCTTCTCGAAAATATAGGTTGGTGAAAGTGCTGCTTGATTAAATGCCATAGAAGCATTCACCCATTTAGGGTGCTCGTGCGCAAAAACCTTCAGAGCACCATGATGAGTAGTAACTATCATCCGCGCTCCTTTTTCAGTGAGATGAGTTATCAACGATTGATACAGCGCCGTACCTTCTTCCGGATCAGTGCCACTTCCTGCTTCATCAATTAAAATCAGTGACTCCTTATCAGCTTGTTCCACGCAGGTTTTCATCCATTCAAGACGGGATGAAAACGTACTCAAATCATTTTCTATGGATTGTTCATCACCCATATCCATAAAAATTTGAGAAATGACTGGAATTATACACGGCTCTTTGGAAGGAAGTGCAAAACCACTAAGCGCCATCATAGAACTCAAGCCAACAGTTTTCATGGCAACAGATTTACCTCCGGCATTAGGCCCGGTAATAATCAGACCTTGCTCATCAGCATTCATAGTTAATGTCAAAGGTACAACTTCTTCTCTGCTGATTTCCGGCTTCAATAGAAGGACAGGATTTCGCACACCGGCCAACTTCAGTTCATTTGATGTGCCAATAATTGGAATCTCGGCTCGAAGCTCTAATCCCAATCGGGCTTTCGCATGAATTACATCAAGCTGACCTATGGCTTCCGCATTTAGCATGAGCGGCTCCACATAATTTCTGATGATGGAGGTCAGAGCAATCAAAATTCGCTCTATTTCCCGATACTCCCTGCTTTCAAGTTCTCTGATATCATTATTGATATTCAAAACTTCAGCCGGTTCCAGATAAATCGTTTGTCCGGTGGACGAAACGTCGTGCACAAACCCATTAATTTTGCGTTTATGTTCGGCTTTAATGGGGATGACCATCCTGCCATTTCTGAGCGTGGCTTCCTGCTCATCCATATAACCGTTTTTATTGGCTTTCCGGATTACAGATTGCAGAGCCTTACGAACATCACTTTTCCTGGATTGCAATTGCCGGCGAATACTTGCCAATTCTGAAGAAGCATTATCACGAACATTTCCTTGTTCATTTAGCACTCTTGAGATTTCCTTCTCCAATTCCTTTAAAGAAATCAATCCTGTACTCAACTCAAAAAGGCTGGGATAACTTTCTTCTCTGCTACGAATAAACTGTTTTAACTTTCTACCTGATGAGGCGTGAAGGCCTACGGCAAGAATCCATTCCTTAGCGAGCCAACCGCCAGCAATCTTAGCTTTTTTAAGCGCCTCTGAAATATCCGGCAATTCATCCAGAGGAAAATGGTCTTCATGGCTAAGAAGATGCATCATTTCAGCAGTCTGAGCTAAGGCTCTTTCTACCCAGGCTCTTAATCCATGCGGTTGTAAAGCTACAAGTTCATCTTCACCCATTGGCGTCTTTATATGACGTGCAGTGGCTTCTTTTACTACATGGAAGCCTAGTTTCTCACTGGTATTTGGTGGGTGTATATTCATTACTTGCTTTAAATCTCTATGCATTATAACACACAAATGATACTAAAGAATCCTCTTTATTATGTTTGATTTTCAGGAATTTGATCAATAGAAGACTTTGAAAAACCGTCTTTTTGCCCGATATCTTTGTTATCAGGATTTTAAAATCCTCACATATAGTCGATATGCTGCGGTTTTAAAATCCATCTGGCCTCGATCTTGAACAAAAATCCTGGTTTTTCAAAGCCTTCTAATAGGGGTAAAGCAATCCAAAACCAGTTTTTGCTCTGTTTCATTTATATATCTACTTTCGATTTCAGAAAAGTTTTCACGAAGTCTGCTTAATCAAAATTTTGTTTTTTTTGCTCCTCATAGTAGTTGGATTATTTGCCGGTATCCTCGCAGGAATGTTAGGTGTTGGGGGCGGATTGATTTTCACTCCGGTACTTTTTTTCCTATTCAAAGGAGCCGGAGTTGCAGAACCCGTGCTTTGGACCATCGCTTCCTCACTTTTTTGCACCTTTGTAGCTTCTTCCACCAGTGTATATCGCCAATTCCGAATGAGAAATCTTTTTATCAAAGAAGGTTTCTTGGTGGGATTTATGGGCATTTTGGGCACTATTTTCGGCAGACAAATAATAACGCAACCTTTCTACAGCGAAAGGGAATTCAGTCTGATTTTCTCAACTTTACTGATTTATACCGCTTATAAATTTTTAAAAGGCACAAAGAATCCTACTCAAACAAACCTCTCTGATGATGGTCAATTAACACTCAATAAAACGTTGCTGATTGGAATTCTTGGTGGTTTTATAGCAACTATAGCCGGCGTTGGTGGCGGAATCGTCATGGTGCCATTAATGACTCTTCTATTCGCTTTGCCATTTCTCAAAGGAGTAAGCATCTCATCTACCGCTATAGTTATCATCTCTTTTTCTGCTTTCTTTCAATTGGCCTTACTTTCTCCAACCAGTTTGGGAATCAGCGCTTACAGCGTGGGATATATTGATTTCGGAACAGTTTTTCCTCTTTTATTGGGCACAATAATTGGCGCCAATATCGGAGTACTACTTACGAAGAAAATAAATCGCCGAGTTTTCGAAATCACTTTTAGCCTGATGGCAATTGCTGTAGCAATTCGGATGCTTTGGGGCGTTTTCTTTTAGAATTCGTACCGTCCTTTTCGAGAGACCTATCGCCTATTGCTACATCAGGTTACGTAATTGATTTATCAGGAAAAGAAAGGGAGTCCCTTATCCAGAGGCTCCCTTTGTTAGCAATCTAAATCAATTAAATCAGAAGGACACAACTCTCCTACCTCTGAGTTTCACAGAGTGGATTTCGTTGTCCCCATTTTGGGCTTAGTCCATAATTTTTCTTAGGAAAGCAGGCTGCTCAGAATTACGCTTGTCAATGCGCTCCTGGTTGTTATTCAGCATATTGCTGCTACCAGTTTTTCTCTGCAAGCCAAAACCTGAATCTTCCTGTTGGTTATCGTTTTCCAGGTCATCATCGCGGCGCAAAGTTCGTAAACCACCTCTGCGATTCAATGCCGGCTGATCCATACGCTTCAGATTACCTTCGCCTTTGTAGAAATCTTCGCCGGGGCGTGTTGCCAAAGGATCACGAGCTTGTGGCTTTTCTTCCTGCTTAACTCTTCCTGCAGGAGCTTCAGCCTGAGCAGTTTTTTGAGTAGCATCACCACCACGAACCTGAACTCTTACACCAGAACGATCATTAACATGCTCAAATCCGGTTGCAATTACAGTGATACGTAGTTCGTCGCCATTACTTTCATCAAGCACAGTACCCCAGATAATTTCCGCACCTTCTCCGGCTTCCTGCTGGATGATTTTGGTTGCGGTTGTAGCTTCGCGCATTCCCAATGAAGAACCAGCGGACACATTAACAAGTACGTTTCTTGCACCTTTGATGCTCACGCCGTCAAGCAGAGGTGAGTTAATAGCCTCACGAGCAGCAATTTCAGCACGATCTTTACCACTTGCTGTTGCAGAGCCCATAATGGCAGCTCCTCCATCCAACATAGTAGTGCGCACATCAGCAAAGTCAAGGTTGATTAATCCAGGCATTAAGATGAGATCAGAAATACCTCTGGTGGCATTATAAAGAACTTCATTTGCCATTTCGAATGCTTCTGTCAATGTTGTGTCATCACCACAAATATCTAGAAGACGCTCGTTTGGAATTACGATAACGGTATCGCACGTCTTTTTAAGTTCATCCACCCCTTGGATGGCATATTTCATTCGAACAGGACCTTCGCAATCGAAAGGCAGAGTTACTACACCAACGGTGAGTATTCCTTTTCTTTTTGCGATAGATGAAACCACGGGAGCTCCACCTGTTCCTGTTCCTCCACCCATACCGGCAGTAACGAATATCATATCCGCACCTTCGATTGACTCTTCGATATCGTGGCGATTTTCTTCTACTGCTTCCCTGCCAATTTCCGGGCGCGCTCCGGCACCTAAACCATTGGTAAGGCCTTGTCCTACCTGAATCACAATATTGGCAGCATTTTGCTTCAATGCTTGTGAGTCGGTATTTAAAGCAATGTAATCTACATTGTTTAATCCTTTAGCTATCATGTTGTTGATGGCATTACCACCACCTCCACCAACGCCAACTACTTTAATTTTGGCATTGTCCTGACTTTCCTCGTCAAAGCTAAATCGCGTATTCATCTTGTTAGACATAAGTGACTCCTGCTTGTTGTTTTAGATTGCTTCGAAAATGTTTCTCTAAGCTAACTTTTGATTCGTTTTTGTTGTTTGTTTTAAAATTCTTTGAGGTTTGATTGGTCATTAGAATTCCTTGAACCAGTTTTTCATGCGTTCAGAAATTTTATTCATAACCTTTTCAACTCCCGAGCCTCTTGAAGAAGCCGGTACCATATTGGCTGTGCTAGGTGCATTTTGCGCTTTCAATGCGTGTATTACCAAACCAACACCCGTAGCATAAATCGGACTGTTAACCTCATCTACCAGTCCGCCGGATAATCCTTTAGGAACACCAATTTTGGCTTCCATTCCTAAAATATCGCTGGCAAGCGGGCAAATACCCCGAACCATTGAACCACCACCGGTAATTACGGCACCTGCGCTCAATTCGGATCCATAACCGCTTCGTTTAATTTCAATCGCCACGATTTCCAGAATTTCTTCTACCCTTGCCTGAATGATTTTAGCAAGCGTGCTTTGCCAAATTTCTTTTGGAGGACGCCCTGCAATTCCCGGAACAGTCAGCACCTGATCTTCTTCTATCAAATCTGCAAATGCGATTCCGTGATCGTGCTTTAGTTTTAAAGCCTGATCTTCCAGAACGCTTAGGCCAATGCGTACATCATCGGTTACTTTTTGTCCGGCAATGGCTACCACCGCAGCATGTCGGATGGTGTTATCCTGAAAAATGGCTACATCTGTAGTTCCTCCACCAATATCGATTAAAACCACACCGGCTTCTTTTTCTACTTCATCCAAAACGGCGTAAGATGAAGCAACCGGCTCAAGAATCAAATCATTTACTTCAAAGCCTGCGCGCTCTACACAGCGGTAGATATTTTTTGCAGCTGATACCAATCCAGTGATGATATGCACCGTGGCCTCCATACGCATACCACTCATACCAACCGGATCGCTGATTCCATCCTGACCATCAACGATGAATTCCTGAGGAATTACGTGAATGATTTGCTGATCAGATGGAAGCATGATTTTCTGGCAATCCTGAAGAAGACGCTCCACGTCTTTAACAGTAATTTCGTTATCACGGTTATTGATTGTGATTACCCCTTTACTGCTCACGCTACGGATATGATCACCGGCAATACCCACATTAACCGAACGTACTTCAATACCGGATGCAAGTTGTGCTTGCTCAACAGCAGACTTAATTGCGTTTACTG